>NZ_JBRFJE010000001.1:0-216459 GCF_052932165.1 Finegoldia sp. P3-F-LR
TTATATGAGGTATTAGATTCTAAATACTCTTTTACCACTTTCGTTTTGAATTCTGTACTATATTTTGCCATTAAAAAACTGACCTCCTTTAGTTAGTTTTTTGGTCTAACTTTTGGGGGTCAGTTCACATACTTAAGCTTTTTTTAATATAGCATTAATTTCGTTTTCATTTGAATTTATTAGCTTTAACTTTTTATCACGAGTTAGACTTTTTGTTTTAATTTCTAATTTTAATGCATCACTTTTATTATCAATTTTTTTCATAAAAACATAGTTTACGGGAAGCCTTGCTCTTGTATATTTACTGGCTTTACCTTTATTGTGCATTTTAATTCTTTTTGAAAAATCATTGGTAATACCTGTATATAAACTTTTATCAGCACATTCTAAGATATATAGATAATACATTAATACATACCACTTACTTGTTTTGCAATATCGTAGCTGAAACCTTTTTGAAGTAAGAAGGTAACTATTTTATTTTTTAAATCATAGCCTTCATGCTTTTCTTTCCAAATATTGATTTTAGTTTCAACTATTTGAGTTGCTTTGTCTAACTCCATATTATATCCAAAAACTTCTTCTAAATAATCTTCATAAATTCTTTTATCAATACCTTTTTGGTATAAATCATTGATTATTCTTCTTTTACTGTAATTTGTTAGATTAATTTTATCGTTTATAAATATTTTCGCGTAGTTATAATCATCTAGTAAATCTAGCTCTTTTAATTTTTCTATAACGTCTTCAATAATTTCAGAACTAAATTTTTTTGATTTTAATTTTGTCGTTATTTCTTTTTCAGTTCGTAATTTATACGATAAAAAATTAAGACTGATTTCAAAAGCCTCTGTAAATTTTGAGATATTCAATAAATGAGTATATAATTCATCATCTATTATCATTTCGTTATGAATTTTATATTTTTCAAAATCATTGTAACTTAGTAAAAAACTTTCTTTTGTATCAGTATCAATTACGAACTTATCTTTTTTATCATTGAACTCAATATTATTTATTATCATTTTATCTCGTGTTCATTATTACATTTAGTATAAATGGAGCAACCATCATTGCTACCAAAATAAACGCTATAACTTGAGCTAATTTTTGTTTTTTCATTAAATTCACCTCTATGATATTCTAACACAAAAACATATATTTGCATATTTTAAAATAATGCTATAATATATTTATAAAAATGGAGGTAATTATGGCTGATTTAAAATTTGAAATAGTAGAAAGAATTGGAGTTTTATCTACAAAAGCTAACAACTGGAACAAGGAATTAAATATCGTAAAATGGTCTGATTACGATGCAAAATACGATATTAGAGAATGGAATCCTGATCATACAAGAATGAGTAAAGGTCTTACATTCACAGAAGAAGAATTAAGAGTATTACATGCATTAATTGAAGATGAATTAAAGCAATTAGATTCAGAAAAGTAGGATATATTTTGAAGTTCATACATTCAGCTGATTTTCACTTAGGCATGAAATTTGAAAAATCTTCAATTCCACAATCTATGTCTAAAATAAGAAGACAAAGAATTTGGACATCAGTTGAAAAATTAATCAAATATAGTATTGATGAAAATGTTGATTATATTTTTCTGTCTGGAGATTTGTATAATTTGGAAAATTTTAGCCTAAGTGATATGAATCGTTTAATTGATCTATTTTCTAGAACAAATTCACAAATTTGCATTATAGGTGGAAATCACGACCCGATTTATAAAGATAATTTATGGGACATGGTAAATATTAGTGATAATCTGAATATTTTCAAAAAGGATACTCTTGAAAAAATAGAATTTGATGACACTGATGTTTATGGGATAAGTTACAATAAAAACAATTACGATTTCATGAACATTTTTGATGATTTAAAACTAGACAAGTTAAAAACTAATGTTTTAATGATTCATTCTGATTTATTAAATGATAACAATTGTTATATGTTTTTTGATCAAGATAAAGTGAATAATTTGGGTTTTGATTATGTGGCTTTAGGTCATATACATAAACCGACTATTTTTAATGATAAATTTGTGTATCCAGGTTCTATTGAACCATTGAGTTTTAAAGAAAAAGGGATGCACGGTGCTGTTATTGGAAGTATAGTTGATAATAGACTTGACATCGATTTTTTAGATTGCTCAGAATCAAACTTCAATGAATTTGACTATAATATATCAGATAAATTTAGTTATTATGATTTAGTGGGTACATTGTCTAAATGTTTAGTTGAAGATAAGAAAAATTACATTAGAATTAATTTAAATGGACAATTAGAAGAAGGGCTTGATCTAGATATAGATTCTTTACAAGAAAGTTTAAAAAAATATTGCGAATATGTAGAAATAATTGACAACACAGAATCTAATATAAATTTGGATAAAATTTATGAATTTAACAGAAATAATGTGTTGGGTTATTTTATTGAGGAAACAAAAAACTTGGATCAAGAAGATCCTGTGGTTAAAAGAGCAATTAATTTAGGAATTAAGTCCTTAATGGAGAATAATTTATGAAAATTATTAGATTAGATTTGATATCATTTGGAAGATTTAATAATTACACAATTGAGTTTGGAGACAAATTTAATCTAATTTACGGGTTAAATGAGTCAGGAAAGACCACTATATCCAAATTTATAGAAGGTGTATTTTATGGATTTGTTAAACCTTACTTAAAGAGAACTGTATTTACTGAAGACTACGAAAAATATCGCCCTTGGAATAGCGAAAACTATGAGGGCAGTGTTTTAGTGGAGAAAGATAATAAGAGATATGTAATTTATCGTAATTTTAAAGAAAAATATTTTAATATTTTCAATGAGACTACTGGTAATAACGAAACTGAACTAGATGGTTTTAATCAAGATAATTTATCATTTCCTGGTGAATACTTTTTTAAAATGCCTTCAGATATCTTCAAATCCACTGTTTTTTCTAATTTGAAAGAATTAGATGCAGAAAATAAGAATGTAAGTTCTATTGTTGATATGCTATTGAATTCATCAGATAGCAATAATGATTCTGTTTCATTTAAAAAAGCTCTAGATAATCTGGAAAAGATGAAATCAAATATTGGGACTAAACAATCTAAGGCAAAACCTTTGGGGAGTTTATATCAAAAAAAGTTTGATTTAGAAGATGAAATCAAAAATATTAATAAAGACAAAAAAGAATATGAAGATAGTTTAAATAAGTTAAATGAGTACAAGCTTAGACACGAGAAACTTCTTTTAAATAAAGAAAAATTAGTTAATTTACACAAGAAGAACGATATAGAAAAAATAGAAGATGCAAAAAACTATAAAATGCAGATTTTAAAAGAAAAAGCAAGTTTATTAGACAAAGTATCAAAGATTAAATACATCAATGACATTGACGAAGATGATGTCAATAATTTGGAATATCAAAATAAATTATTAAACGATAATAGAATTACATTTAATGAGTTATCGAAGGAAAAGAAATTATTAAGTAAGGACTATTACCAATTAAAAGCAAAACTTAGTAATTATGAAACTATAAGAGATTATATTGATGAAGTGAATAATTTAATTAAAAAATTAAATGGAATTTCTAAATTAAAGATTAAATTACTCATTATTGGAGTTATAGTTACATTAATTATTGCCGGAATGATTTATATGACGGGTTATACAAAAGAAATAGTTATTGCTCCTGTATTATTTGTTCTTTATTATATTTTGGTTAGTATATCCAATAAGTTTAAGAAATTATCGTACAATCGTCAATTAAATAAGATTGTGCAAAAGGTTAATCAAATTACTAATATGAGTTATAAAAATTACAATGAAGTAATTAATGACTTTAGATATGACTCAAACATGGATAAAAGCATTGATTATTTGAGCAAACTTGAGGTACAGCTTCAAGATATTGATTCAAAATTGGATTCAATTATAAATGAAGATGAAAGTTCCAAGTCTAAAATCAACAATATTTTATCTTCATCAAGAAATTTGAAGAACATAGATGTTGAAGATTATAGAAGAAAAAAAATAGAGTATAACCAATTGATGGATAGAATTTCTGATAAAGATGCTCAACTTCAAAAGATATCATCTGAATATGATTTTAGTATCTTATTAGAAGATGTTAATTCAGATTCAATAAAACTTGAGGATAATGATATAAAAGACATCAACTTACTTAATAAAGAAATTGACGAATCTATTGAAGAAAATGCGAAATTATTTGAAAGGACTAAAATACTTGAAAAATCTGTAAATCTTCTATTGGAAAAAGAAGAAAGATTAGCAGATATCAATGAGAATATTCAAAAATACGAAAGTGAAATTACATCTATAGAATTGGCTATGGATTTGATCAATAAAAGTATAAATAAACTACACAAAAATTTTATACCTAGAATTAACAAGAAAGTTTCAGAAATGATGGCTTATTCAACTAAATATAAGGACAAATTTAGGGTTGATGAAAATTTAGATGTCAGTATTTATGATGGAGTAAAATTTTATGAACAAAAACATTTAAGTTCTGGAACATTTGACTTGCTTTCTGTTTTTATTAGAATAAGTGTGCTTGAAGAATTAATGGGTCTTGATTATTTGATGATACTAGATGATTGTTTTGTTCAATTAGATGATGTAAGATATAAGAAATGTCTGGATTTGTTATTTAAAATTTCAAATAATAATCAAATAATACTTTTTTCTTGCCAAAACAGAGATGAGCAATTGTTAAATGAACTAGACATAATATATAAGAAAATTGAGTTAAAGTAATTATGATATATGCAATGGGTGATTTACATCTGGATTATACAAAAGAAAAATCAATGGATGTATTCGGTGATAATTGGGATAATTATGAAGAAAAAATATTTCGTAATCTAGAAAAATTAAATGAAGAAGACATTATACTTATTCCAGGAGATATTTCCTGGGCAATGCAACTAGATGATGCTTTTGTGGATTTGAAAAGAATCGATAAGAGTCCAGGCAGAAAGATTTTAACTAGAGGTAACCATGATTATTGGTGGTCTGGTATAAGCAAATTAAGAAAATTAGATTTAGAATCTATTAATTTTATTCAAAATGATTCATTGGACTTAGGAAATATCAATATATGTGGATCACGAGGATGGCTTGATCCAACTAGCAAAGAAGCTACAGAAAAAGATGAAAAGATTTTTCAAAGAGAAATTTTGAGAGTGAATATGAGTTTAGAAAGTGTCCGAAATAACAACGATATTATTATTATGCTTCATTATCCTCCTTTTGATATCAATAAACAACCTAATGCGTTGTTTAATTGTTTGAAAAATTATAATGTTACAGATTTAATATATGGACATTTGCACGGATATGGACATCAAAATGTCGTCGAAGGAACAATAGACGGAATACATGTACATTGTGTGTCCTCGGATTATATTGATTTTAAAGTTAAGAAAATTAGGGAATAAAATGGAAAAAGAATTAGAATGCAAGGTATTTACTGATGATTTTAATGGTTTGATGGATAAAGCTATTGAAATGGGAGCTAAAATGATTGCTCATGAAATTCAAGAAAATATTTTAATTGAATCTAATAATTTTGATTTAATTGATAGTAGTGATTATCTTAGAATTAGAATTTCAAAAGATATTTTTAATAATGAAAACAAGAAATTTCTTACTTACAAGAAGAGAGTTAATGATACAAACGTTAGACATTATGATGAATATACTATAGAGTTTGATAGCGAAGAAAACTTGAAACAAATATTAAAATTTGTTAAATTGGATAAGCAATCTTCATCTAAGAAAGAAAGAAAATCTTTTGAGTTTATGGATGCAAGACTGGATTTTGATTGCTGGGATAAAGATTTTTATCCGTATCCATATTTAGAAATTGAAGTAAAAAATGAAGAACATTTAAATGAGATAATAAATAAATTAGGAATAAATAAAGATCAAATTTCAACTGAATCTATAAGTGAACTAAGATCGAAATTACAAGAAAGTTAACAGAAAGGATAGACTTTTAATGGCAAACAAAAAGCTAGTGGTAGTAGAATCTCCGACTAAAGCAAAGACAATTCAAAAAATGTTAGGGTCAGGATATAAAGTTGTAGCTACAATTGGTCATTTAAGAGATTTACCAAAAAGTAAACTAGGCATAGATATAGAGAATGATTTCGAACCACAATATATTAATGTGCGTGGTAAGGCCAGTGTAATCAATTCTTTAAAAAAAGATTACAAAAATTCTCAAAAAATCTTCTTGGCAACCGACCCTGATAGGGAAGGAGAAGCTATTTCTTGGCATTTGTGCTATTTATTAGATATAAATCCAGAGGAAGAAAATAGAGTAAAATTTCAAGAGATAACTAAAGACTCTGTAAAAGAAGCAATAAAAAAACCTGAAGCTATCGATTTAAAATTGGTAGATGCTCAACAAGCAAGAAGGGTTTTAGATCGTATAGTAGGTTATAGCATTTCTCCATTATTATGGAAGAAAGTTAAATCTGGACTAAGCGCCGGTAGAGTACAGTCTGTAGCCTTAAGATTAATTTGTGAAAGAGAAAAAGAGATCAGAGAGTTTGAACCAGAAGAATACTGGTCTATTCATGCAAATTTATCCAAGGGAAAATTCGAATTTGATTCTGAGCTATATTATTCAAAAAACGATAAATCTAATAAAATCAATATAAAAAACAAGGATGAAGCGGATAAAATTTTAAATGATTTGTCAGATAATTTTGTTGTAGATTCTATAAAACAACAAAAAAAATCTAGGAAACCTTACGCTCCTTTTACTACTTCTACACTTCAACAAGAATCCTATAAAAAGTTGTATTTTCAAACTTCTAAAACTATGAGAATAGCTCAACAGTTGTATGAAGGAATTAGTTTGGGTAGCGAAGGTTCAGTAGGTTTGATTACTTATATGAGAACGGACTCAACAAGAATTTCTCATGTTTGCGTGAGTGATTGCCTAGATATTATTAATAATCTCTACGGAAAACAATATGCCACAAAAGGATACGATTATTCTAAAAAGAAAAAAGGATCACAAGATGCTCATGAAGGTATTAGGCCTTCGTCAGTAAAAAGAAGACCGAATGAAATTAAAAAATATTTGACAGATGATCAATACAAATTATATAAATTGATTTGGGAAAGAACTGTTGCTAGTCAGATGAAAGATGCAAGATATTTATCTACATCGATAGATTTTGATAACAATGGTTATACTTTTAGATCTAATGGTAACGTGGTGATTTTTGACGGTTTTACAAGAGTATATTCTTTGAATACCAAAGATAGCGAATTGCCTGAATTAAAGGAAAAAGATTCTATAATTTCAAAAGAAATAGGATCTAAACAACATTTTACTAAACCAAAACCTAGATACACAGAAGCAAGCCTTGTAAAAACACTTGAAGAAGATGGCATTGGTAGGCCAAGTACTTATGCATCGATTATAAGCAGTATTTTGTCTAGAAATTATGTTGAATTAAAAGAGAAAAAATTTTATACAACAGAAATCGGAGAAAAAGTTTGTGAATTTGTAGTTAAATATTTTGATTCAATTATTAATGAAAAATTCACTGCTGAAATGGAGAATGAATTAGATAATATTGCTGAAAACGACGTTGAATGGAAAAAAGTAATTAGAGATTTTTATGATGGATTTAATGAAGATTTAATCAATGCAAAAAATGCACAAGATAAATTTAAAGTTAAAGACGAACCAATTGGACGCAAATGCCCTGAATGTGGCAGTGATTTGGTAATAAAACATGGGAGAAATGGAAAGTTTATTGGTTGCAGTGCTTTTCCTGATTGCAAATATACTGAAACTATTGTAAAAGATACTAAAGTAAAATGCCCAAAATGTGGTCACAGAATAATAGAAAAAGTTTCTAAAAGAGGTAAAGTTTTTTATGGATGTGAAAATTATCCAAATTGCGACTTCGCTTTATGGGATAAGCCTACAGGTGAGAAATGTCCTGAATGTGGTAGTTTACTAGTTCATAGAAAAAATAGGCATGGAGAATCCATTCTTTGTTCTAATGAAAAATGTGATTATAAAAAGCTTGAAAAATAAAAGCATATATGATATACTTTGAAAGTAAAACACACAGCCGATGATACTGATGCAGTTGCTTAATTGTCGCATTTGTAGATGAGTCGTCTGGAGGAAAAAAACGGAGGTAGAAAAAATGTCAGTAGTATCAATGAAATCATTGTTAGAAGCTGGGGTTCACTTTGGACATCAAACAAGAAGATGGAACCCAAAAATGTCAAAATTTATATTTACAGAAAGAAATGGAATCTATATTATAGATCTTCAAAAAACTGTAAAACAAATTGATGATGCTTACAATTATGTAAGAGACATCGTCGCAGATGGTGGAGAAGTTCTTTTCGTAGGAACAAAAAAACAAGCTCAAGAAGCAATCGAAACAGAAGCTAAAAGATGTGGACAACATTATGTAAGCCAAAGATGGTTAGGTGGTATGTTAACAAACTACAAAACTATCAAAACAAGAATTAATAGACTTCACCAATTATATGAAATGGAAGAAGATGGAACTTTCGATCTTTTACCTAAAAAAGAAGTTAGCCAATTAGAAAGAGAAAGAGAAAAACTAGAAAAAAACCTTGGTGGTATTAGAAAAATGACAAAAATGCCAAGTGTACTTTTTGTAGTTGATCCTAAAAAAGAATACATTGCTGTTCACGAAGCAAAAATATTAGGAATACCAGTTGTAGGTATCGTAGATACTAACTGTGATCCAGACGAATTGGATATTGCTATTCCTGGTAACGATGATGCAATTAGAGCGGTTAAGCTTTTAACTTCTACAATTGCTGATGCTGTTATTGAAGCAAATCAAGGTCGTGAAGATTCAGAAGAAGTTTATTCTGAAACTGAAAATGATACAGAAGAATCTGAAAACGAAGAATCAGTATCAGAAGAAGATTTAAAAGAATTTGTTGAAAATTCTGAAGAACAATCAGACGAAGAATAATAAAAAATAAGCGACGGTTAAACTTAAAATTAAATAATTGTTTGACAGTCGCTTTTTAATTCAATTGGAGGTAATAAAATGGCACAAATTACTGCTAGTATGGTAAAAGAATTAAGAGAAAAAACTGGCGCAGGAATGATGGACTGTAAGAAAGTCCTAACTGAAGCAGATGGAAATATTGAAAAAGCAATTGACCTTTTGAGAGAAAAAGGACTTGCTGGAGCAGAAAAAAAAGCTGGAAGATTAGCATCTGAAGGTATTGTTGAAACTTATATTCACGGTGGAAAAATTGCTGCTATTGTTGAAATCAATAGCGAAACTGATTTCGTTGCAAAAAATGAAGAATTTAAGGATTTCGCAAAAGATATAGCAATGCAAGTTGTAGCATCAAATCCAAAATACGTAAGTCGTGATGAAGTACCATCTGAAGAAGTAGAAAAAGAAAAAGAAGTATTAGTTCATCAAGCTATGAACGAAAACGACGGAAAAAATATTCCTGAAGATAAAGCAAAAATGATTGCTGAAAAGAAAGTTGAAGGAAGAATAAACAAATTCTACTCACAAATTTGTCTATTAGAACAACCATTCATTAAAGATCCTAATAAATCTGTAGAAGAATTATTAACAGATTTAATTGCAAAAATAGGTGAAAACATTAAAATTCGTAGATTTGCTAGATTTGAAGTTGGCGAAGGTTTAGAAAAGAAAAACGAAGATTTTGCTGAAGAAGTAAAAAAACAAATGGGTCAATAAAAATTATTGCTGCAATTTCTATATTGCAGCTTTTTTTATTTTACATAGTATCATATTGATTTTAAAATGTTAATTTGGTATGATTAATTAAAGAAAACCTTATTATTAATTAGGAGGAAATTTTGAGTTTAAAATATAAAAGAGTTCTACTAAAATTAAGCGGTGAAGCTTTAAGTGGAGACCAAGGACACGGATTAGATGATGATATTATAGAAAATATTTGCGATTCTATAAAAGCTGTCCACGAAGAAGGATTAGAAATTGCTATTGTTGTTGGTGGTGGAAATTTCTGGAGAGGAAGATCATCTAAAATTGACAGAGCTACATCGGACTCAATGGGAATGTTAGGAACAACAATAAATGCTTTGAGATTGCAAGCATCTTTGGAAGCAAAAGGTATTCAAACAAGAGTACAAACAGCAATAGATATGAAACAAGTTGCAGAACCTTATATTAGAAGGAGAGCGATAAGACATATTGAAAAGGGTAGAATTGTAATTTTTGCTGCAGGAACAGGATTACCATATTTTTCTACTGATACAACAGCTGCGTTAAGAGCAGTAGAAATTAACGCTGATGTTATTTTAGCAGGTAAAAGAGGAACAGATGGTATATACGATTCTGATCCTAATAAAAATAAAAATGCAATCAAATACGATAAACTTACTTATATTGATATTTTAAACAAAGGCTTAGGAATAATGGATGCAACAGCTACATCACTTTGCATGGAAAATAATATGGGATTAGTAGTTTTTGGTATAGATGATCCTAAAAATATAATTAGAGTTTCTCATGGAGAAAATATTGGAACAATTGTTGAGGGGGATAAAAATGAGTAAACAAATTTTAAAAGATATGGAAACAAAAGCTGAGAAAACATTGCATGCTTTAAGGGAAGAACTAAAAACAGTAAGAGCTGGTCGTGCGAATCCTAGCGTATTAGATAATATTATGGTAGATTATTATGGGACATCAACACCTTTAAAACAAGTTGCTACGATTTCTGCTCCAGAAGCTAGATTACTTACAATTCAGCCATGGGATAAATCAATAATGAAAGAAATTGAAAAGCAAATTCAAGCATCTAATTTGGGAATCACTCCTTCAAATGATGGAAGTATTATAAGATTACCATTTCCACAATTAACTGAAGACAGAAGAAAAGAATTGACAAAAGTCGTTAAAGAATACGGCGAAAAATCTAAAGTAACTATAAGATCTATAAGAAGAGATTTTGTAGACGATGCAAAAAAAATGGAAAAAAATGCTGAAATATCTGAAGATGAATTACACGTATTATTAGATGATATTCAATCATTAACAGATAAGTTAACAAAAGAAATTGACAATATTGTTTCTGATAAAGAAACTGAACTAATGGAAATCTAAAAAGTTAATATTAAATAAAAAATCTATTCATCATGTTATGAATAGATTTTTTATTTAATTAAATCTTTATCCTGAATTAACTTATATAAAAGTGGAGAAATCAGTAATTATGACAAAAATGTTACAATTATTACTTTTTTGAAACTTATTTGTAACTTTTTTGTTGAATTTACTTGACATATTTTTTTAATTCTTTTAATATTATCTTAGGATGTATTAGGAGGAAGTTAATATGAACAAAAAAGGACTTGGCTTATCTATCGGATTAGCTTCAGTCATAGCTGTAGGAACTTTTGTATCGCCTTATTTAAGTTCCACAACTTTAATAGGAGACAATAATGTTGAATCTAATAAATTAAATGATTCTAAATATTCAGTTGCAATAAAAAGCAATGATGTATTGACTCCAAATGCTGAAAAAGAAGAAAAAGAGAAAGCTCTTAAAGAAATAAGAAATTCACAAGTAAGAAACGTATTAAATGATTCCACAAAAACTATATCTAATAAACAAGCTGAGAAAGTTAAAGAAGAAATTAATTCGGATGTAAAACAAGTTAGAAATAATAAACAAGAATTAAAGACTTCTGCCGACAATAACGTTTCTACATACAAAAAAAATAGTGAAAAAGTAGATACAAAAAAAGATGAATCTAAAAAAGTGAAATTATCTACTGCAAATGTTGGGAAAATTTCAGAAGGTAATGAGAATTCAAAATCAAGCCTAAAGAAAGAAAAATCTGAAGTTGCTTCATTAACTCTTTCAAGAAATTCTGAAAATGAAGAAGAAAAGATTTATTCAAATATAACAAAATCTACGACAGGTGATTTATTTGTAAGAGAAAAGGCGGATAAAGAATCTGAAGCAATAGGTGTTTTACCAAAAGATACAAAAGTTGTTGTTAAAGATGATGGCAATAAATCATGGGCAAAAATAAGCTATAAAAACAAAGAAGCATACGTAAGTAAAGACTTCTTGACCAATGAAAAATCAAATAAAAAAGTAGTTTCTGAAGCTAAAAAACAAGTTTCAAAAAATAATCCTGAAGTTAAGAAAGTAAAATCTGAAGTAAAATCTAAATCTACTGAAAAGTCAGTAGATATGTGGGTAAAATCTCCAGTTTATCTAAGAAGTGAAAAATCAATCAGCTCTAATAAACTAGGTGTATTAGAGAAAAACACTAAAGTACAAGGTGTAGTTGAAGATGGATGGTTCAAAACTTCTGTAAATGGAAATAATGGTTTTATTAGTATAAAATACTTGCAAAACACTAAAATTGAAGAAAAGAAAAATGATGAACTTCAAGTTTCAGAAGTTAAAAACAAAGAACAAGTAAAGAAATCAAATTCTACAAAATTTGAAGGAGCTAACTATACTGGATATGTAAAGGAAGCTGTAAATGTTAGAGATAAAGACAGCATGGATTCTAACGTAGTTTCTGTATTAGAAAAAGGTACTAAAGTTAGTGGTATCAAAGGAAAATATTGGTTAAAACTTTCTGAAGGAAAATATATTTCTGTAAATTATATTCAAGACAATAAAGTTGAATCAAACCAAACAAAAAACACAGAAGTTAAAGATTCTTACAAAAAAGATTCTAATTCTAAGATTGTAAGATCTAATGAAGGTGGTTCTGGCAGTGCTGTAGCTCAAGCAGCTTATAATTATTTGGGAGAAAGATATGTTTGGGGTTCTGCACAACCAGGAGTAGGATTTGATTGCTCTGGATTAACTAGTTATTTATATAATAAAGTTTGCGGTATTTCTCTTTATAGAAATTCAGCTGCACAATCAAATAATGGATATCCTGTAAGTAAAAGCAATTTAAAACAAGGAGATTTGTTATTCTTTAGTACAAATGGATCAGGTAGTATTTCTCACGTAGGGATTTATGTTGGTAATGGAAAAATGATTCATGCATCAACACCTTCAACTGGTGTAATTATTTCAGACATTGACTCAAACTATTACTCAAATACATTTGTAACAGCAAGAAGAATCTTAAACTAAAATCATAAGCTATTGGCATTTAATGCTAGTAGCTTTTTTTATTGGACGAATTGCTTGAGCATATGATATTATAGAGTATATAGATATAAGAGGCGCACTATGAATTTCAATTTTTCTAAAGATAAAATTTTAATTGGTATAGCAATAATTGTTTTAGCTGGTTTTGGTTACTATAAATCTAATTCAGATAATTTGAATCACAATCAAATTCAAGCTTTAGTTGATACAAAATCAACAGAAAGTGTAAATAAGCAGTCTGAAAATAGTGCACATAACAGCGAAGATAATTCTACTAAGATGTGTCAAATAGATGGTTGTGTAAACAAACCTGGTGTCTATCATTTTAAAAAAGATGATAGAATTAAAGATATCGTTGAACTAGCAGGTGGATTTAAACAAGATGCTGATACGAAAAGTGTAAATTTGGCGATGAAGCTAAAAGATGAAATGAAGATCTATATTCCTTCTAAATCAGAAACTTCAAAAGAACAAAACAATGATACACAAAGCTCTGATTTAGTTACAATAAGAGATAATAACTCAAGTAATCTTGTAAATATTAACACCGCTGATAGTAATAAATTGCAAACATTACCAGGTATTGGACCTTCCAAAGCTAAAAAAATAATAGAATTTAGAGAGAAAAATCAATTTAAAAAAATTGAAGAAATAAAAAATGTAGATGGAATAGGCGATAAAACTTTTGAATCATTGAAAAGTTTAATAACTATAGATTAAAGGAGATAAAAATGTTAGACAAAAAGTACAAAACAATTAAACCAGAAGATGTCAAATTAACTGAGTTTACTCAAACAGCTGGATGTGCAGCAAAGATAGGACCTGGTAAATTAGCTGAGGTATTAAGTCATCTTGAAAAAGTAAATGACGATAATTTAGTAGTAGGATTAGATACAAGCGATGATTGTGCTGTATACAAAGTAAGAGATGATTTATGTTTAATTCAATCTCTAGACTTCTTTACGCCGGTTGTTAATGACCCATATACATTTGGTCAAGTAGCTGCGGCAAACTCTTTAAGTGATTTATATGCTATGGGTTCAGATCCATTGTTAGCTTTAAATATTGTTTGTTTTTCAGATTGCATGAATCAAGATATTTTGGTTGAAATCTTAAAAGGCGGTGCTGATAAGGCTAAAGAAGCGGGATGTCTGTTAGTTGGTGGTCACACAATTCAAGATGATGAACCTAAATATGGATTGTCTGTGACAGGGATAAACCATCCTGATAAAGTTTGGGCCAACTCTACAGCTAAAGTTGGAGACGTGGTTGTATTAACTAAAAAATTAGGTGTAGGAATTGTAAATACTGCTATAAAAGGTGGAATGGATAATCAAAAATTATTTGATGAAGTTATCAAATCTATGTCTACTTTGAATAAATACGCTAAGGAAGCCTGCGATGGACTAGAAGTTCATGCTGCTACTGATGTAACAGGATTTGGTTTGTGCGGCCATGCACTTGAAATGGCTAAGGGATCTGATTTAACAATAGAAATTGACTCACAAAACTTACCTATTTTTGAAGGAGTAGAAGAGTTTGTTAACTTAGGATTAGTTCCAAAAGGAGCTTATGACAACAGAAACTTTATCAGAAATGATGTAAAAATCAGCAAAAATGTTAGTAGCTTTGTAGATGATTTGGTCTTTGATCCCCAAACATCAGGCGGATTATTAATTGCATTATCTAAGGAAGATGCTGATAAACTTGTAGAAAAATTACATGAATCAGGCCAAGTTGGAAGTATAATAGGAAGAGTAAAGGAAAAAACAGATCACTTTATTGAAGTAATCTAATTAAACTTATGAAACTTAGAATTCTGTTAGTTTTTCCATCTAATGTGTATAAAGATGAGATCATTTTGAATTTCTCTAATGATGAAAATTATGAAGTTTCAGAATGTTCTACAATTGAAGATGCACTTGAAAAACTAAAAAAAGGTTACTATGATTTTTTGCTTAGTGATATGAATTTTTCGGATGGTACAGGCTTAGACTTCAAAAAAGAAATTAGCAAATTATATTCCATTCCGACAATTTTTGTTAGTGACGAATCAGATGATATGAAAAAAATCCTAGCGTTAGAATATGGCGCAGATGATTATGTAGTTTATCCATTTAATATGCTTGAGTTAAAAGCAAGAATTAGAGCAGTTCTTAGAAGAACGAAATCAGATTTAGTAAATGACAATAATAAAACAAGCATAATACAAATCGGTGAATTTGAATTTAATTTAATATCAAGAACTGTAAAAAGATATGGTCAATATATAGAATTAACAGGAAGAGAATTTGAATTGCTATATGCACTTGTTTCTAATAAAGATAAGGTTCTTTCAAGGAAGGAATTGGCTGCGAAATTATGGGAAGATGCACAGTCTCATATCAGGACTGTTGATGTTCACATTAAAAGATTGAGAGAAAAAATCAAAGATAACGAATCATTAATAATTAGAACAAAATGGGGAGAAGGATATTACTTCTCATCAAATACAAAAGTTTAAACTGCTTTTTAAAAAGCAGTTTAATTATTTATGGAGGGAATATGTATCAAACTGATATACCTAAAAAAGATCAATTAATTGCAAATATAATTACAAACATGGGAGAAATAAAAATTTGTTTGTTTGAAAATGATGCTCCAAATTGTGTAGAAAATTTTGTAACTCATGCAAAAGAAGGATATTATGATGGAACTATTTTTCATAGAGTTATTAAAGATTTTATGATTCAAGGAGGAGATCCACAAGGCACAGGCTATGGTGGTGAAAGTATTTGGGAAAAGCCTTTTGAAGATGAATTTTCTGATAATTTGAAAAATATAAGAGGAGCTTTATCAATGGCTAATTCTGGACCGAACACTAATGGATCTCAATTTTTTATAGTTCAAAATACTTCAATTAGAAAAGATTATATTAAATATCTTGACGAATGTGATTTGGATGAAGAACAAAAAGAATACTATAAAAATAATGGGGGATGTTTTTGGTTAGATGGAAAACATTCTGTATTTGGTCAAGTTTATAGTGGAATGGATATTGTAGACAAAATTGCTAACGCAAATACTGACTTTTCAGATAAACCGTTGGATGATATTATTATTCAATCAATAGAGATTTCAAGGAATTAATATGCATCAATATAGAGGCAAATTAATAGTGCATACTGGATCTATGTTTTCTGGAAAAACATCTAGTTTATGGAAAGAAGTGAATAGGTTTAAAATAGCTAAATATAATGTAGTTGTGTTTAAGCCGAAGATGGATTCTAGATATTCTAAGGAAAAAGTAGTAACACATGATAAAAACGAAATTGAAGCAATAAATGTCGATAATATTGACGATATAGTTGAATATACAAAAACTCATGATGTAAATGTCATTGCTATAGATGAAGTACAATTTATTAATTCAAAAGCAGATCATTTTGTAAAACAAATTAACTATCTTTTGGAAAAAGGATTCACAATTATTGCTGCTGGACTTGACATGGACTATAAAGCCAAGCCATTTCAACTTGTTAAGGAATTATTGCCTATATGTGATTACGTCGAAAAACACCACGCTGTGTGTGCTGTGTGTGGAAATGATGCATGGGTAAGTTATCGTATATCAGACGATAAAAACAGAATACAGTTGGGTGCTAGTGAGGCATATATGCCATTATGTAGAAAACACTATATTGAAAAAATGAATGAAAAGAAGCTAACAGAACTACAAACAACATATTTAGATAAAGATTAAAAAAATAAAAACACAATTTAGTATAACTAAATTGTGTTTTTTCTATTCTGGGTAGATTAAATTTTCTGTTTTAATAGAATTTAAAACCTTCAAGTACTTATCAGAATAGAATTTTGCCATATTTAAATTCATATCTGAATAGTTGCCACAGTCCTTTGCTGATTGACCAGGTATATCGCCTTCGTAATTAGATATGAATTCAAAGAGTTCTTTAACTAAATCTACGATATCTTCAGATTTTTTATCTCCGACCAAGATTAGATAAAATCCTGTTCTACAACCCATAGGACCAAAATAAATAACTTCATTTTCAAGTTTATTTCTTAAAAATGTAGCGGCTAAATGTTCTATTGCGTGAACTTCTGCTGTGTTCATAACAGGTTCTCTGTTAGGCGCAGTTATTCTTAAATCAAAAGTAGTTAATACTTCATTATTTAAGTAATCTTTTCTTGATACATAAATTCCTGGTAATAATTTTAAGTGATTAATTTTAAAACTTTCTATTTTATTCATATTTCCTCCTAAATAAAGTTCAATGGGTCTTTTTGAATTGATGAAGATATTATCAATCCAATTGAAATTAAGTTGATAATTTGAAATGTTCCACCATAACTAAAAAATGGTAAAGGGATACCAGTTATTGGCATTACCCCAATAGTCATTCCAATATTTTCGAATATGTGGAATAAAAACATTGCTGCAAATCCAATAGTCAATAATTTTGAGTATAAATTATCTGAGTTTTGAGCAATAACCACACATCTATAAAGCATAAGGGCATATAATAAAATCAATATAAATCCACCTATAAATCCAAATTCTTCAACTAATACTGCAAAAATAAAATCTGTTTGTTTTTCAGGAATAAAATTATATTGACTTTGAACTCCGTTTAAGAAACCTTCACCAGTTAATTTTCCTGATCCTATTGCTATTTTACCTTGGAGAGCTTGCCATCCAGTATTCGATAAATCTCTTTCAGGATGAACAAAATTTAATATTCTATCTCTTTGAAATTGATCAAGCCTCAAGTATAGAAAAGGTAAACTGATTATACCTAAAATAGTTGCTCCTATTAAATATTTCCAATCAATTCCAGCTGTAAACAACATTACTATTATTATGAATGTATACACCATAGCTGTTCCTGCGTCTGGTTGTTTTAAAATTAGAGCGACAGGAATGAAGGCAAAAATTAGTATTTTTATTAAAATTTTAGGATTATTAAGGCTGTTCTTGTTAGATTCTATAATATTTGCTAGCGAAATAATAAGAACTATCTTCATTATTTCAGAAGGTTGAAAATTAATTGGTCCAAACTTAAACCAACTTCTTGCACCCCATTCATCACCAACACCAAAAAATAAAACTAGAACCAGTAAAACATTGCAAATTATGTACATTGGAATGTTAAGTTTTTTTATTATGTGGTTGTCTAGTGAAATTATAAAAAAAACAACAATTATTCCTATAATTGTAGCTATTAATTGTTTTCTGAAATAATGGTTTGAAAGACTTGATCCAGCACTATATAATACTACAAGACCGTAAATAACAAGTATTAAAACGCTTATAATTAGAGTTTTATCTATTTTTGATATATTTTTTTTGCTAATATTAAACATGTCTCACTTCCTCAACTAGTATTATAACATATTAAAATATTAAGGTGTGATATAATAATGATTTAGAGGTGATTAGGAGGTTTTATGAACAGAATAGGATGTCATTTATCTACATCAAAAGGACTTCACAAAACTATAGAACAATGCTTAGAAATAAATGCTGACACTTTTCAATTCTTTCCACGAAATCCAAGAGGATCTAAGTCTAGATTAATTCCTGATAGAGAAATAGAAAAATTTTTGAAGCTTAGAGATACTCATGATATAAACGAAATAGTATGTCATGGAGCATATACCATGAATTTATGTAGTGATAGAGAAGATTTAAGAGAATTGGCAATTCAGCTTATTAATGAAGATATGAAAAAAATTCAAAATCTGAAAATTGATAAATACGTTCTTCATCCAGGAAGTCATAAAAATCAAGGCATTGAGAAAGGACTTGATTTAATTGTAGAAGGCTTGAATCAAATAGATGTTTCAAATGGTCAGAAGATATGTATTGAAACTATGAGCGGAAAAGGTAGTGAAGTTGGATTTGATTTAAATCAAATTGCTTATATTATTAGTAATGCTAGTATTCCATTGTATGTTTGTATCGATACTTGTCATTTGTTTAGCTCAGGAATTAAACTGGTTAATTTTGATGATTATCTTGATGAATTTGACAAGTTAATTGGTATTGAGAAAATAAAAGTAATTCATTGCAATGATTCTATGATGCCATTTGGAGCAAATAAAGATAGACATGAAAAGTTTGGTAAGGGATTGATTGGAGAATCAGACCTTTTTAATGTAATCTTTAATGAAAGGTTAGAGGGTAGACCAATAATACTGGAAACGCCTAACGACTTAGATGGATATAAAATTGAAATTGAAGAATTAAGGAGAAAGTTTCATGAGTTACGAGAAAATTAATAAAATTTTGGATGATTTAGATAGCTTATATCCTAATGCAAAAGCAGGTTTAGATTTTACTACTCCGTTCGAATTATTAATTGCCACTATTTTATCAGCGCAATGTACAGATGTTAGGGTTAATAAAGTTACAGCTGTTTTATTTAAAGAGCACAATACCCCTAAAACAATATTAGACTTAGGAGTAGATGGATTAGCAAAATACATCAAAAGCTGTGGACTATACAAGACAAAATCAAAGAATATCATTAATACATGTAATGTTTTATATCATGATTATGACTCAAAAGTTCCAGATACTATTGACGAATTAATGAAATTACCAGGAGTTGGTAGAAAAACAGCTAATGTAGTTGTAAGCAATGCATTTGGAATACCCGCTATAGCTGTGGATACTCATGTTTTTAGAGTAACTAACAGAATTGGAATTGTAAATGAAAAAGACGTATTGAGTACTGAAAAGGCGTTGATGCAAGAAATACCAAGAGACAGATGGTCAAAAAGTCATCACTTATTTATTTGGCATGGAAGAAATCTATGCAAGGCTAGAAATCCAAGATGTGAAGAATGTATATTGAATGACAGATGTAAATTTTACAACTCTTAATTAAAAAAACTATTGACAGATATCTTTTTTGATGTTATTATAGTGAAAATAAATCAAAGGAGATAGTTATGTTAAAAAATAGAAATTTAATTAACGCAGATGATTTTAATGTAGAAGAGATAAACGAAATATTGAATTTAGCAGAAGAAATTATAAAGAGTCCTTCTGATTTTTCTAATTTATGTAATGGAAAAATCTTAGGGACTCTTTTTTTTGAGCCTTCAACAAGAACAAGATTAAGTTTTGAATCAGCAATACATAGATTGGGTGGAGATTGCATCGGCTTTTCGGAAAGTGCAAGTTCATCGACATCAAAGGGTGAGTCTTTGGCTGATACAATAAGAACAGTGTCAAATTATACAGATATAATTGCGATGAGAAACCCAAAAGAAGGTTCGGCAGTTTTAGCTAGTTCTTATGCAGAAGTTCCATTGATAAATGCAGGTGATGGTGGACATCAACATCCAACTCAAACTTTGACAGATTTATTGACAATTTGGATGACTAAAAAAAGATTGGACAACATGACAATAGGATTGTGTGGAGATTTGAAATTTGGTAGAACAGTCCATTCTTTGATAAAAGCTATGTCAAGATATGAGAACAACAAGTTCATCTTAATATCTCCTGAAGAACTTCAAGTGCCTGATTATATTAAGATATTTTTAAAATCAAAGAATATAGAATTCAAAGAAGTCGAAAAAATGGAAGATGTAATCGGTGAATTAGATGTTTTATACATGACTAGAGTTCAACGTGAAAGATTCTTCAATGAAGCAGATTATGTTAGATTGAAAGATTCATATATCTTAGATAATGATAAAATGAAATTAGCTACAGAAGATTTAGCTGTTCTTCATCCATTGCCAAGAGTAAATGAAATAGCTACAGAAGTTGATAGCGATCCAAGAGCAGTTTATTTTAAGCAAGTTAGATACGGTGTAATTGTTAGAATGGCGTTAATATTGAAATTATTAGGGGTGAGATAATGTTAAACATTAATAGTATTGAAAAAGGTATTGTAATCGATCATATCAAATGTGGAATGGGTTATAAAATATTCCAACTTTTAAAGTTAGACAAGGCTGATTATACAGTAGCATTAATCATGAATGCACAATCAGGTAAATTGGGAAGAAAAGATATGATCAAAATCGAAAATGTTATAGATATAGATTTTGATATACTTGGAGTATTCGATGATAATATGACTGTTAATATAATTGAAAATGAAAAAATAAAAGAAAAAATCAACTTGAATTTACCAGAACATTTTGAAGGTTTTATTAAATGTAAAAATCCTAGATGTATAACTCAATCTGAAAGAAGTATTGTACAGAAATTTAGTTTAGTTGATAAGGATACTAGAACCTATAAGTGTGATTATTGTGATCACTTATATAACGTGGAGGAATAATGAAACTGCTGCTTAAAAATTGTCATATTATAGATAAAGATAAAGATATTTTTGCTGATATTTTAATAGAAAATGGTAAAATAAAAGCAATAGGAGAGATATTAGAAGAATGTGATGAAATCATTGATGTAAAGGGAAAAATTGTAATGCCAGGATTCATAGATTTGCACACTCATTTCAGATATCCCGGTCAAGAAAATAAAGAGGATTTATATACTGGTAGCCTGTCAGCACTTGCTGGAGGCTACACAAGTTGTAATTTGATGGGAAACACTAAACCAGTTGTGGATAATAATGAAATCTACAATCGAATTATAGACAAATCAAAAGAAATTGATTTAATAAATATATATCAATGCATGGCCACAACAAAAGATTTAAAATCTATAGAAATGATTAATTTTGAAAAAGCAGATAATAATATAAAATTCTTTAGTGAAGACGGGAAAGGTATAACAGATTCTTTACTAGCCTTTAATGTTTTTACGGAAATAGAAAAAATAAATAAAGGTATAATGGTACATGCAGAAGACCATAATCTAACAAAGATTTCTACAAGGTATGCAGAGGATTTAGAAACAATTAGAGATTGTTACTTAAGCTTAAAAACAGGATGTAGAGTTCATTTTTGTCACGTTAGCACTATTGATTCATTGGAAGCGATAAAATTCTACAAAGGAAAAAACGCACCAATTACTTGTGAAGTTACTCCTCATCACATATATATGAAAGATAGTGACTTCAGAGTAAATCCTTCAATAAGAACTCAAGACGATATAGATTGCATAATAAAAATGATAAAAAATAATACAGTAGATGCTATTGCAACGGATCATGCTCCGCACACTAAGGAAGATAAAGATAACGGGGCATGTGGAATGATTGGACTAGAGACAGCGTTTAATATTGCATATAAAGTTTTGCATGAAGAAAATAATATATCATTAAATAAAATATCTGAATTAATGAGTTACAATCCAGCTAAGATATTAGGAGAAAACAAAGGTGTTATAAATCCAACATACGATGCTGATTTAGTTATAATTGATATTGATAAAGAAATAAAAATAGAAAAATTTAATTCAAAATCAAATAATTCTCCGTTTATTGGCGAGAAGTTTAGAGGTAGCGTTGAGATGACAATTGTAAATGGAAAAGTTAAATTTGAGAAAGGGGTTAAAAATGATAATAGATAAGCTTTCTGAAAGAATAAACGAAAGATCCATAGTATGTGTAGGACTAGATACTAGTACAGATTATGTACCAGAAAATATGAAAAAAGGAAAGAAAGTTAGCGAATATCTATTTAATTTTAATAAGGAAATCATAGATAATACAAAAGATTTAGTAGCATGTTTTAAAGTACAAATTGCATACTACGAAGCACATGGCATAGAAGGATTAATAGCTTACAAAAACACACTTAAATATCTTAAAGAAAATGATTTAATATCAATAGCCGATGTAAAAAGAGGAGATATAGCAAATACAGCCAAAGAATACGCAAAAGCACATTTTGAAGGTGATTTTGAAGCTGACTTTATAACTGTTAATCCATTCATGGGATATGATACTTTAGAACATTATTTACCTTACCTTGAATCAAAAGAAAAAGGAATATTTGTATTAATGAGAACATCAAATCCAGGTTCAAAAGATATTCAATATAAGGATTATAAAGGCCAACCACTATACTATGAGATAGGCGACAATCTGAATAAAATTGCCAAAGAATATATAGGACAATGTAATTTAAGTTCTTTAGGATTTGTAGTAGGTGGAACTCAAACTGAAAATGCAAATAAAATCAGAGAGAGATATGAAAATATAATGTTTTTAATTCCCGGATACGGAGCACAAGGAGCAAAACCAGAAGACATAAGAGTTTACCTTGATAACTTTAAGAAAGGAATTGTAAATTCATCTAGAGGCATAATATTAAATTACAGAAAGTTTGATGATGGAGAAAAAAATATCGGTAAATATGCTAGAAAAGCTGTAGAAGATATGAGAAAGGATATTTACGGTGAATAAGTATATCGAATCTGAAATAATACTTAATGAAGAAATTAGCGAAGGAATTTTCAAATTGGTTTTAAAAGGAAAATTCCAAGGTGATCCTGGTCAATTCTATATGTTAAGAGCTTGGGATGAATCACCACTTCTTCCAAGACCACTTAGTATTTGTGATCTAGATGATGAAAGTATAACATTTTTATATGCTGTCGTAGGAAAAGGGACATCAATAATTGCCTCAATGAGAGTAGGAGAAAGCATCAAAATTCTTGGCCCGTTAGGAAATGGATTTGAATTACATCCTGAAGCAAAATGTGCTATAGTTGCTGGTGGGATTGGAATTGCTCCAATGAAATATTTGTCAAGAAAATTGAAAAATGTAGATTTGTATGTTGGATACAGAAACACACCGTACATGGAAGATGAGATTTTAAATAAAAATGAAACAATTATTTCTACAGAAGATGGATCAATTGGGCTAAAAGGATATATAACAGAATACGTAAAAAATGACTATGATTATATTTATGCTTGTGGCCCAAATCCTATGATGAATTCTTTAAAGAAAAGAAATCTTGATGCGACAGAATTTTATTCATTAGAAGCTCACATGGCCTGTGGAATAGGGGCGTGTTTAGGATGTACTGTTCATACAACTAATGGACTTAAAAGAGTTTGCAAAGATGGTCCTATTTTTGAGAAAAACGAGGTGATATTTGATGCTTAAAACAAATTTTTGTGGAGTAGAGTTCAAAAATCCAGTTGTTGGAGCTTCTGGCACATTTGGATTTGGAAGAGAATATGAAAACTTTACAGATCTAAATAAATTAGGAGGTATCTCTACAAAAGGATTAACTATTCAACCTAAAAATGGAAATACTGGTTTAAGAATCTATGAAACACCGTCTGGAATCATGAATAGTATAGGATTACAAAATCCATCTGTTCAAGAATTCATTAATAGGGATCTGGACTATATGTTATCTTTGGACACTGTTACCATTGCAAACATTGGTGGCTCTGATATAAAAAGTTATATTGAAGCGGTTGAACTTATATCAAGCACTGATATAAAAATAATTGAGTTAAATATTTCTTGTCCAAATGTTAAAGAAGGTGGAATGGCTTTTGGGATAAAATGTGATGTAGCACAAAAAGTTGTTTCAGAAGTAAGAAAGCATACTGATAAAGTTTTAATGGTAAAATTATCCCCAAATGCTAATGATATTGTAGAAATGGCAAAGACTTGTGAAGATTCTGGAGCAGATGCTCTTAGTCTTGTTAATACTTTTAATGCATTAGCTGTGGATATTAATAAAAGAAAACCTGTATTTGACAATATAACTGCCGGTCTTTCGGGACCTTGTATAAAACCTATAGCTTTAAGAATGTGTAGAGATGTGTGCAAAAATGTTAAAATTCCAGTTTGTGGTATGGGTGGAATTCAAAATTACAAAGATGCATTAGAATTTATTATGGTAGGTTGTCACTTGGTTCAAGTTGGTACAGCAAATTTTGTTAATCCAAATGTTATGGTTGAAATAGCAAATGGTATGGAAAACTATTTAAAACAAAATAATTTTAAATCAATAGACGAAATAAGGAATATTATTTAGGAGGAAAAAGATGGATAGGGTTGTTGAATTATTGAAAGAAAGTAATGCATTATTAGAAGGTCACTTCTTATTGTCATCTGGAAATCACAGTGATAAGTATTGTCAATGCGCAAAGTTATTACAATATCCAGACAAAGCTGAAGAAGTAATCAAAGTTATTGCTGATAAGCTTAAAGATGTTGAATTTGATACTGTTGTTGGACCTGCCATGGGTGGAATAATAGTAGCTTATGAACTAGGAAGACAATTACATAAACCAGCTATCTTTACTGAAAGAAAAGATGGTGAAATGTGTCTTAGAAGAGGGTTTGAAGTAAAAAAAGGTGAAAAAGTTATTATCTCAGAAGACGTTGTAACTACTGCAAAATCTTCTTATGAGACAAAAAAAGTTTTGGAAGAATTGGGTGCAGAAGTAGTAGGGATTTGTTGTCTAGTAGATAGAAGCGTAAACCTTGATATTGATTTACCATTATATAGCGCAACAAAAATCGATATAGAAATTTTTAAACCGGAAGAATGTCCTTTATGTAAGAAAGGAATAGAATTGGTAAAACCTGGTTCAAGAGAAATTAAAACAAAATAGTTTATTAAAAAATAAGCCTAATTTGAAGATTTCTTCATGAGATATTCAAATATAAAGGCTTATTTTTTGTGTAAGAAAAAATCAAAATATGATACAATAATTAAGAATAAACTAAAAGGAATTGAAAATGGATTTATCAAATTTAGATCAAGATAGACTGCCTAAACATATTGCCATAATAATGGATGGCAATGGAAGATGGGCTACAAAAAGAAATAAACCCAGGGTTTTTGGACATAATGAAGGGATGAAAAGAGTCGTTGACGTTGTTGAAAACTCTTTAAATATCGGAATAAAATATTTGTCATTGTATGCTTTTTCAACAGAAAATTGGAAAAGACCACAAAAAGAAATAGATTTTTTAATGCAAATACTCATAAAATATATAGATGAACAATTAAATAAACTAGTAACTCAAGGAGTTAAGATTAATATTTTGGGAGATATTAGTGTATTGCCCGAAAAAGTAATTCAAAAGATAGAATACGCATTGGATTCGACGAAAGATAATGATAAACTTATTCTAAATATTGCTATTAATTATGGGTCAAGGCAAGAGATATTAAAAGCTGTGAATACTGCAATAGAGAAGGGAGAAATCCTGACTGATGATGAGTTCTCAAATCTTTTATACACGAGAAACCAACCGGACGTTGATTTACTGATTAGACCAGGTGGAGAAAAAAGACTAAGCAATTTCTTGCTTTATCAAATGTCTTATGCAGAACTTTATTTTTCAGATATATATTGGCCGGATTTCAAGTTAGAATCACTTGTCGATGCAATTTATTGGTATCAAAACAGGGATAGAAGATTTGGTGGATTGAAATGAAATTTTTAAAAAGGACATTAACCGGAATAATAATTTTATTGTTATCTATTTTTTGCGTTTCTAAAGGCGGAATTTACCTTTTAATAATGAATTTATTCCTTAGTACTGTTGCAATTTACGAACTAGAAAATGTAATTAACAAGGATTATTCCAATAACATTAACATTAATAATTTGATTATTAATGTATTATTTAATGTTAGTTTTAATTTAAGCGTTTATTTTAAGAAGGAATTATTTGCAATTGCTTTATTGTGCAGTTTTAGCTTGATAGAATTGACTTTATATACCATTTTTGACAAACCTATCAAGGAAGTACTAAATAACTATTTTATGCACATATATATTACGATTACTTTTTCTTTAATGTATTTTATATCAGGAACTGAGTATATTTGGCTTATTTATATATGTTCATGGGGGACAGACACAGCAGCATACTGTACAGGAATGTTATTCGGAAAACACAAATTGACAAAAATTAGCCCTAAAAAAACTATTGAAGGAGCAATAGGTGGAATAATAGGAAGCATGATAATTGGTGCTATATTTTCTATATTTTATGGTAATTTAAATATTGCTAAGATAGTTATTATCGCTTTCTTCGGTTCTATTATATCTCAAATTGGTGATATAAGCGCTTCTAAAATTAAAAGAAAAGCCAATGTGAAGGATTTTGGTAATATTTTTATAGGACATGGTGGAGTAATGGATCGATTCGATAGTTTTATTTTTGTTTTGCCTTATCTTTCAATTTTATATTGTTTAGGGCTATAATTAGGAGGAAATGTGATTACAATAATTTCATCAATTATAATATTTTTACTAGTAATTTTAATACATGAATTTGGACATTTTATCGTAGCGAAAATGAATGGAGTATCTGTTTTGGAATTTTCAATAGGTATGGGACCAAAACTTTTCCAAAGAGAATCAAATGGAACTCTTTATTCTTTGAGAGTGTTACCTGTGGGAGGTTATTGTCAGCTAGAAGGGGAAGACGAAGAAAACGACAGCCCGAATTCTTTGAATAATCAATCACCACTTGTAAGACTTAAAGTAATTTTAGCTGGTGCTATTATGAATTTTATATTAGCTTTTATTTTGTTAATTTTATTAATGTCTGTAAGTAGAGTTAGTACAGAAGTATCCGGTGTGATAAAAGATTCACCAGCATACTCTTCGGGTATACAAACAGGAGATCAAATTGTATCTATAAATGGGGAGAATGTAAGTGATGGAGAAGAATTATTAAAAAGTATCAAAGAATCCCAAGGTGATTTAAATATTGGAGTAATAAGAGATTCTCAATCAAAGAATATAAAAGTCACTCCAAGATTAGAAAATAATATTAGAAAAATTGGAGTAAACTTTCAAGAAGAATATAATATTAAAAATTTTAGCTTAATAAAAGGCTTTAAAAAAGGCGTCATAACTTTTCTTAATTTGACAGGCATGTTATATAAATTCCTAGGGATGCTTATAACTGGCCAATTAGGTTTAGGAGGAGTTAGTGGACCAGTTGGTGTGGTAAAAGAGATTGGTAATGCTGCAAAGACAGGTGTTGCTAATTTAATTTTCTTATTGGCATATATTAACATTAATTTAGGTGTATTTAATTTATTGCCTATTCCAGCTTTAGATGGAGGAAGAGCGATATTCATACTAATTGAGATGATATTTGGCAAAAAAATATCTCAAGAAAAAGAAGGCTATATACACATGGTAGGATTAATTTTGCTTTTAGCATTAATCGCAGTAGTTACAATAAAAGATGTTATTAAATTATTTTAAATGTTTTGATTAGGCCTGTATGGGCCTTTTTAAATTTGAAAGGTGAAGTAATGAAAAGAGAAGATACAAAAAGAATTTACGTAGGAAACGTTGCAGTGGGAAATGGAGCAAGAGTTACAGTTCAATCCATGACTAATACAGATACAAAAGATATAGAAAGTACTGTAAAACAAATTAAAGAATTTGAATCTGTAGGGTGTGATATTTCCAGAAGTGCAATTAATGATTTAGAAGATGCAAAGGCGATACCAATTATAAAAAGCATGACGAATATACCATTCGTTGCTGATATTCAATTTCATCACAAATTAGCAATAGCTGCAATTGAAAATGGGTGCGATTGCATTAGAATTAATCCTGGAAATATTGGTGGAATAGATAGAGTTAAAGAAATCGTAGATTGTTGCAAACATCATAAAATTTCCATGAGAATTGGGGTAAATAGTGGATCTGTCAATCAAAAATTCATAGACAAGTATCACGGTGTAAATGTTGATTCAATATGCTACAGTTGTCTTGATCAAATAAGAATGATAGAAGATATGGGATTTGACGATATCAAATTATCATTAAAATCTTCTAATGTTAATATGTCAATAAAAGCTTATGAAAAAATGTCAGAGTTATGTAATTATCCTCTACATGTCGGTATAACAGAAGCAGGTCCTTCTACTAAAGGAATTATCAAATCCAGTGTAGGAATAGGAAGTATTTTGTCAAAAGGAATTGGAGATACTATCAGAGTTTCTTTAACTGGTGATCCTAAAGAAGAAATCATTGTAGGAAGACAAATTTTAATGAGTTTGGGTTTACTAAACGAAGGAATTGAAATAATTTCATGTCCAACATGTGCTAGAACCAAGATTGATTTGATAAGTCTAGTGAATGAAGCTGAAAAAAAATTGGATAAAATAGATAAACACATTAAAGTTGCTATTATGGGTTGCGTTGTAAATGGACCAGGAGAAGCAAAAGAAGCTGATATTGGTATAGCAGGAGGAAATGGAGTAGGCTTAATATTTAAAAAAGGGGAAATTGTACGAAAAGTTAAGGAAGAAGAATTATTAGATGTATTAATTGAAGAGATAGAGAGGTTATAAATGCATTTATTACTCAACGATGTATTAAAGAAAATCGGCCTAAAATATGATTCAAAATCCCCAATTTATATTGATAAATTGACTTATAATAAGGATAATGATGAGTTAGATTGTTTGATAAACATTCAAAAAGATGAGAGTAAGGACAACTTGGCAGAATTTATACAAAAAGACTTATTAAATTTTATAACAAAAATTAATATTGATTTTACAGAGTATGAAGATTCAAAAATCAATTTTTCAAAAGATGATCTGATTAAAATTTTAAAATCAAATGATTTTTGTGAATATTCTTCGTGTATTGATTTTGAATATTCGAAGATAAACGATTCAGAAATTTCACTTATTTTTAATTTTGAGCAAATAAGGGATAAGTTTATATCAGATCAAAAGGATAATGAGTTAACAAAATTAATAACTAAGACATATAATTTAAGTTATTCTGTCAAATCTGAAATTGTTGAGTTAAAGGATAACGATGATTATAGACAAAATCTTATTGAATATGATAATTCAATTCGAAAAAAAATAGCAGAATCAATAAAAGATACTCCAAAGCAAGACAAAGAAGAAGTTAAAAAAACGGGAATAAAATGTGGTAAAGATATAACCAAGTCTCCAATAAAAATTAAAGAAATAATAGAAAATGAAGACGATACTTGTATCAGAGCTGAAATTATTGATGTAGATGTCAGAAGCATAAAAGATGGAGAAAGCTTTATTGTTTCTTTGGATCTAAGGGATGAAAGTGGAGCTGTTTTTGCAAAGAAATTTTTGAAGAAAAAAGAATTTGAAGCGTTTGGTGATAAATTGAAATCGGGAGTTTATCTTTTATTAACAGGAAGGTTGGAATTTGATAGATTTACTTCTGGAAAGACTTTTTCAATAAAACAAATGCAAGAAATTGAGAAACCAGAATCTAGAAAAGATGAATACGAGAAAAAACGTGTAGAGCTACACATGTATTCTCAAATGAGCCAACTAGATGGATTTATTGACTTGGATGAATGCTGTAAAACCCTAAAAAAATGGGGACATCCAGCGCTAGGTTTAACGGATAAATCCGTAGTACAAGGTTATCCACAATTGTATGATGCTTGTAGCAAAAATGGATTAAAACCACTTTTTGGAATGGAAGCTAAAATAATAGAAGATGATTTTAGGATAATAACAAATCCTTATGATTCTATGAATTTGGAAGAATTTGTAGTTTTTGATATAGAAACTACAGGATTATCAAATACAACAGAAAAAATTACGGAAATTGGTGCTGTAAAGATAGTAGATAATCAAATTGTAGATGAATTTAATCAATTAATAAATCCTGAAATACCAATACCAGAAAAAATAACAGAATTAACGTCTATAACAAATGAAATGGTAAAAGATATGCCTAAAATAGAGGAAGTATTACCTGAGTTTTTAAAATTTGTTGGTGACTGTACTTTAATAGCACATAATGCAGATTTCGATATGGGATTTATCAAGAAAAATTGTCTTGATTTGAGAATTAATCCCATAAGAACATATATAGACACACTAGCTTTTGCAAGGGCATTGGAACCTCATCTCAAAAATCATAAACTTGATACTTTGACAAAAAAATACAACGTTAATTTATTTAACCATCACAGAGCTTGTGATGATGCAAGAGCAACAGGAGAAGTATTCATTTGTATGGTCAAAGATCTTGAAAAAAGAGGAGTTAAATTTGATATAAATATAAATAAAATAGATTCTGATTGGAGTATTTCTAAAAGAGAATCTCACACTGCGACAATATATGCCCAAAACTTAATTGGATTGAAAAACTTATATAAACTTGTGACCGCTTCTAATTTAAAGTATTTTTACAGAGAAGGCGGAATACCAAAATCTGAATTGAATAAAAGAAGAGAAGGTCTTGTAATAGGTTCTGGAAACGAAGATGGAGAATTAATAAAAGCAATACTTGGATTTGAATCAGATGAAAAATTAGATGAAATTATTTCGAGGTATGATTTTTTGGAGGTCCAACCACCACTTTATTATGATGGGGTAAAGTCAAAAAGGATGAGCTTTAACTTAAAGAGTTGTGAAGAATTAACTAGAAAACTATATGATTTATCAAAAAAACACAATAAACCTCTTGTGGCTGATTCTTATGCAAAATACTTCGAAAAAACGGACTATATTTTTAGAAATATAATATTAGAGGGTCAACCTAGAAAAATTTATGGCGAAAAATTCCCTACGTTGTTTTTCAGAACAACTGATGAAATGATGAATGAATTTAGTTTTTTAGAAAAAGATGTGGCTGAGGAAATTGTAATAGATAATACCATAAAAATTTCAGAAATGTTAGATGATATAAAGCCAATACCAGATGGAACTTTTCCACCGGTTATTGAAGGCTCTGATACAGAATTAAGAGAAATGACTTATAAAAAAGCTAGAAGTATATATGGAGATGATTTACCTGAAATTGTTGAAAGTAGGTTAGAACGTGAATTGTCATCTATAATTTCAAATGGATATGCCGTATTATATATTATCGCCCAAAAATTAGTAAAGAAAAGCAACGAAGATGGATATCTAGTTGGATCAAGAGGATCTGTAGGCTCAAGCTTTGTTGCGACAATGGCTGATATAACCGAAGTTAATCCTTTAATTCCGCATTATATTTGTGAAAACTGCAAACATTCTGAGTTTATACATGATGAAAATATTGGCTCAGGAGTGGACCTTGAAGATAAAACCTGTCCTGTATGTGGACAACCATTAAAAAAGGAAGGTCATAATATACCATTCGAAGTTTTCTTAGGATTTGATGGTGATAAAGAGCCAGATATTGACTTGAACTTTGCTGGAGAATATCAACCTACTGTTCACAAATATACTGAAGAATTGTTTGGGGAAGGAAAGGTGTTCAGAGCTGGAACTATTGGTACTATTTCCGACAAAACAGCTTATGGGTATATAAAAAAATATTTTGAAGATAAAAACGTATATGTTAATAATTCAGAGATAAAATATTTACAAAGAGGAATCTTGGGAGTTAAAAGAACTTCGGGTCAACATCCGGGTGGAGTAATGATAGTTCCAAGAGATAAGGATATCGAAGATTTTTGTCCAGTTCAACATCCCGCTGATGATGTTAATAGTGATATTATTACTACTCACTTCAATTATAAGTCTATAAGTGGTAGAATTTTAAAGCTTGACTTGCTTGGACACGATGTGCCAACTATTATAAAAATGTTGTCGGATATGACAGGAGTGGATCCATTAACTATCCCTATGGATGATAAAGAGACTATGAGTATTTTTTCATCGATAGATGCTTTACACTTTGAAGAATTAATCGATGGGTTAGATATAGGAACGTTAGGAATACCTGAATTTGGTACAAACTTTGTAAGAGGAATGTTAAGAGATACAACTCCAAAAACTTTTTCTGAGTTAGTCAGAATTTCTGGATTATCACATGGTACAAATGTATGGTTAAATAATGCACAAGATCTAATAAGAGATGGTGTTGTTGAATTAAAAGATACTATTTGTACAAGAGATGATATTATGATTTATCTAATAAATAAAGGTCTTGAAAAGAAAAGATCATTTAAAATAATGGAAACAGTAAGAAAAAATAGACTTCTTGATGAGGATACACTAAATTATATGACAGAAAATGGTGTTCCAGATTGGTATATTGAATCTTGTAAAACTATTGAGTATCTTTTCCCTAAGGCCCACGCGGTAGCGTATGTAATGATGAGTTATAGAATAGCTTATTTTAAAGTACACTATCCGGAAGCTTTTTATTCAACATTTTTTACAATAAAATTACAAGATTATCCAGGTGATGTTATTGTGAGAGGATTAAGTGCAATTAGAGAAGAAATGCAATCTTTGAAGGATAAATACAAAGAATCAAATTCTAAGATGACAGCAAAGGATAGTAACAAATACTCTGTATTAGAAGTAGCAGAAGAAATGTATTGCAGAGGAATAAAACAATCAAGAGTTGACTTGCATAAATCTGACAAGGCTAGGTTCAAAGTATTAGAAAAAGGATTCATTCAACCTCCATTTAATGCACTAGAAGGGGTTAGCGATGCAAACTCTATTGCTATTTTTGAAGAAATACAAAAGGGTGATTTTATTTCAAAACAAGATTTTACTATGAGAACGAAAGTTAATAAAACAGCTTTAGAAATACTAGAAAACCACGGTGTTTTAGATGGTTTACAAAACGAAAACCAAATAAGTTTATTTGATTTTTAGTGATATGTTATAATTAGATAAATGGAGTGATTATGGATAAACATTTAATTTACAAAACTAATAATGAAAAATTAATAACATTTATTTTTGGTCAATTAGAAAAAAATGCAAAAAAAATTGAAGAAGCTTGTGATGTTATATTAAAGATTTCTGAAGAAGGTATTCTAATTAGTGGTTCTGATTTTAATATTGAAAGTGCAAGTAATCTTTTAGAATCATTAAATACACATACTTTATCTGGAAATGAAATAACAGATCAAGATTTGGATTATTTGCTTTCTAACTTAGAAAAAATAAAACAAGAAAATATTTCAAAAATTAAGGACTATGTAATTTGTTACAATTCAAAAGGTAAACCTTTAAAGCCTAAAACAATAAATCAAAGAAATTATGTTGAAATGATTAAAAAAAATGATATTGTTTTTGGAATAGGTCCTGCCGGTACAGGAAAAACTTATTTGGCAATGGCGATGGCAATAAATGCATTTAGAAATAATGAAGTGGATAGGATAATTTTAACTAGGCCTGCTGTAGAAGCTGGAGAAAGTTTAGGATTTTTGCCGGGAGATCTTCAAGAAAAAATTGATCCTTATCTAAGACCAATTTACGATGCTATGTTTGATATACTAGGTTATGAAAATTTTGAAAAATTTAAAGAAAGAGGATTGATTGAAGTAGCACCATTGGCATATATGAGAGGTAGAACTTTAGATAATGCATATATTATATTAGATGAAGCGCAAAACACTACCAATGAACAAATGAAGATGTTTTTAACTAGAATAGGATATGGTTCAAAAGCTATAGTAACGGGAGACATTACACAAGTAGATTTGCCAAGAGGTAAAAAATCAGGATTACTAGTTGCGACTAATATTCTTAGGGACATAAAAGGAATAAGCTTTTTAGAATTTGAAAAAACAGATGTTGTAAGACATCCACTAGTACAAAAAATTATTGGAGCTTATGAAAAATTAGATAACAATAGGTCAAATTATGATAATACAGATAAGTAATAGACAAGATGATTTTCAAATTGATGATGAATTAAGATCGAATATTGAAAATTCAATAAAAATATGTTTGCTTCAAGAATTAAATGATGATAATTATGAGATATCTTTGTCATTTGTTAGTGAAGAAGAAATTAAAGAACTTAATAGAGATTATCGAAATAAAGATAGTGTAACAGATGTGTTGAGCTTTCCTTTAGAAGATGATTTTCAAGTTCAAACAAATCTTTTGGGTGATATTATTATATGCTGCAAAAGAGCTTTAGAGCAAGCTAAAGAATACAATCATTCTATTAAAAGAGAAATTGTGTACTTGGTTGTTCATTCTATGTTTCATTTGTTGGGTTATGATCATATTGATGAAAGTGATAAAATTATTATGAGAAATAAAGAAAAATCAGCCTTGAAAGAAATAGGTATCTATAAAGATGAAGAATTTAATTAGGAAGTCAAAGGATAAAAATATTTCTAAAAATACTTCTTTTATTACTAGTTTTCAATATGCAATGGATGGAATTATTCATTGTTTGAAAAATGAAAGAAATTTTAGAACTGATATTTTGATGACAGTTCTGGTTATGATTGCGTCATTAATGTTTGACTTATCAAGGGTAGAAATGGCTTGTTTGTGCATAACTATAACATTTATATTAATGGCAGAAATGATTAACACCGCCATTGAAACGATTGTTGATTTGATTTATGACAAATATGATGATAAAGCAAAAATAGCAAAAGATGTAGGTGCAGGGGCTGTACTACTAGCTGCTTTTAATTCTATTTTTGTAGGTTATTTTATGTTTTATGATAGGATTGTACCACTTAGTCATACAGCAGTTATAAAATTACAGAACTCACCAACTCATTTGACATTTATAGCTTTGATTTTGGTAGTTGTTATAACTTTAGTTTTAAAAAGTTTTATATATCAGAATAAATGGACTTATTTGCAAGGTGGAAGCGTGAGTGGTCACGCATCGGTTTCTTTTTGCAGCGCTACAATAATTGCTCTTCTTGCTAATAATACATTAGTGACAATACTATCATATTTTATTGCTTTTCTGGTTGCAGAAAGTAGAGTAGAAGGAAAAATCCATACACTAAGTCAAGTTATAGTTGGTGGCATAATTGGGACATTAGTGGCAATATTATTATTTAAAGTAATTATTTAGGAGTATTATGGAAATTAATAAAATGTATAAAATTGCATTGCAATATAAACAAAACGCATACACGCCATATTCTCATTATAAAGTGGGATGTTGTGTCAAAGATATAGAAGGAAACTATTATGGAGGTTGTAATATTGAAAATGCTTCATTCAGTCCTACTATTTGTGCTGAAAGAACAGCAATTTCGAAGATGGTTTCTGAAGGATTTAAATTAATAGATACTATTTTAATAATTGGAGATTCTGATTTTACGTATCCTTGTGGTGTTTGTAGACAAGTAATTAAAGAATTTTCTAACGAAGATACGAAAATAATAATAGCTAAAAATGAAAAAGAGTATAAAATTTATAATATTAAAGATTTGTTACCTCATGGTTTTAGTGGAGATGATGTAAATGTTTAAATCTGGATTTGTTTCAGTTATAGGGAGAAGTAATGTAGGGAAATCAACTCTTTTAAATAGAATTTTAGGAGAAAAACTAACAATTATTTCTGACAAACCTCAAACTACTAGAAATAAAATACAATTGATATATACTGACGAAAATATGCAAGCAATATTTTTAGATACTCCAGGAATACAAACACCAAAAAATAAACTTGGAGATTATATGCTTAAAGTATCAATGTCAACTTTGAACGAAGTTGATGTTATAACATATATAGTAGATACTACTGAAGAAATAGGAAAACTAGACTCTGAAATTATTGAAAAATTAAAATTAGTTAATACAAAAATAATTTTATTAATCAATAAAATAGATAAAATATCAAGTGATAAAGTAAATGAATTAGTAGAAATGTACAGTAAAGTAGGAATATTTGAAGAAATAATTCCAATAAGTGCATTGACAGGAGATAATTTAGAAGGATATTTAACTTCTTTAAAAAATAATTTGCCTGAAGGGCCAATGTATTATGATAAAGATAGCGTAACAGATCAACCTATTAGACAAATTGTACAAGAACTAATTAGGGAAAAAGCACTAATAAATTTATCCGATGAATTACCACATGGAATAGCTATAACTATCGAAAAATTCAAAGAAAGACAAGATAAGAATCTAATTGATATAGATGCTACTATTATTGTTGAGAAAAAAAGTCATAAGGGCATGGTAATTGGTAAAAAAGGATCAATGATTAAAAAAATTGGAACTGATGCCAGAATTGATATTGAACAATTATTAGACGCAAAAGTAAATCTAAAACTATGGGTTAAAATAGATGAAGAATGGAGAAATAAAGATTCTAGATTAAGGTATTTGGGTTATAACTAATGCAACAAGATTACATCAAGACACAAGCTATTGTGTTGGAGCATATAATTTATGGAGAAAATTCTATAATTTTGAATGTTTTCAGTAAAGAAGAAGGTATTATTGGAATTTTCATCAATAATATTAATTCCATGAAATCAATTATAGAATTTAATGTTCTGTCAGTGAATGATTTTACCTTAAAAAAAGGAAATCAATTCTATTATTTAGTGGATTATGATTTAATTAACTCTAATTTTAATATAAGAACAAACTATAAATCAGAATTATTTAGTTTGGTTATAGTTGATTTAATAAAGTCAATTTTTTACAATGAAGTTTGCAATGAAAAAGTATACGCTTTGATATTGAAAACAGTAATATTCTTATCCAAATATTCTGAAGATCAATACGCTTTAATAAATGCGTTTATTTTGAAACTTGTATCATATCTTGGATATCAACCTAGTATGTTTTATCAAAATAGTCACAACAGGTTTTATTTAGATGGTGGATTTGTAGATTCTGACGGAGATTACTACCAAATAGATAATTTACACGCAAAATATATGATATACTTAATGAAAAATAGGTATGATGACATAGTTAATAAAAAGTATGAATCTATAAATGAAAACGAAATTTTAAAAATTTTGTTAAAATACACGATGAACAATTTTGGAATTGAATATTTGGGGTCATTAGGCTACCTTGAATATTTATAAGGAGAAATAATGTATAACTTATTAATAGATATAGTGACTAATAATATTCCTGAGAATTTTATAGGATTTATAAATAGATCGCTTGACGAAAAAATAAGAAAAGAATTAAAAAAACTGCAATTAGTATATTCAAATATAGATTTGGATACAATAAAAGATCATTTTTTTATTTACATTACTAATATAGAAAATCCAGGATTTACACTAGAAAATTACGAAAATGTAATAAATAAAGCTATTGATTCGATAAATTTCAAATACAAATATGATTCTGAAAGTTTATCATTTAGAGAGTCTATCTTGTACATTAAAATTTTTAATGAAAAAGAAAATAAAACAATAGAATTCAAAGGCTTAAAAGAGGATAAAGATGACAGCTTAGTTAATTCTTCTACTTTTAACAATTTTTCTTCAGAGTTACGAAAAAATCAAATAATATTAAAAAAAGAAGAAAGATTACAATCATTTGAAAAAAGCGCTAATAAACTTGCTAGAGCAAATGGTTGTTCAATTATTAATAACAAAAGCATACTCAACGAATACGCAAATAAATTTGATTATCCTGTAAGCGTTGAAGGATCATTTGACGAAAAATATTTGTGTATCGATAAATCAATACTTTATACAGTTTTGATGGAGAATTTTACGGTATTACCAATGGAATTCGATAACGGTAATAGTTCAAACTTTTTTGTTTACGCTAAAAACAAGAGTTCTGAAGATTCTCATATTTTGATTAAAGAAATTAATGACAAATTAGAAGAAATAAATAATTTGATAAACCAAAAATCAGATAGAAAACTTGAAGACTTTGTTGAGGATTTGAAAACAGTCAATTATATCAATAATTATGGTAACTTTTATGACAAAACTCAAAGACTAATAAAGATATCAATTGAATTATGTAAAATGCTATCAGTTAGTAACGAAACTATTGATTCTGTCAAAAGAATAGCATTTCTATGTAAAGCGGATAAAGCAACTGAAATTGTACAAAAATGTTCTTATTTACACGGCTTAATTGGAAAACTATATGCTAAGTCTGATGGCGAAGATAAAATTGTTTATGACGGAGTATATGAACACATTAAACCGAGATTTATATCTGAAAACATTCCAAATTCAACTGCTGCTAGAATTGTTGCAATTTCTGATAAAATGGAATATGTTATGTCTTACATAATATCTAGTAGTGATGATAATTTTAAATATAATTATAAGTTAAGAAAAACTATCACATCTGTGATTTCAATAATACTTAGATCAGAATTAGATTTTAATTTAAGTGATTTTATTACTAAAATCTTATATGTATTTCTCCAAGACAAGGGAATAGTAGATTATGAGTATTTTGAAAAAAGTATAAAAGAAATTATTCTTGATGTTTACAGAGATGACTGTGTAAAATTAGGGTATGATTTTGATGAAGTTGATGTGATAAATTATAACAATTTAAATATTTTTAAGTTAAATCGTTTATTGACTAATCTTCATGACATAAACACAAAAAACAATGGCAAATTAATGATTCAAATTCTAAAGATGTTGGAGGTAAACTCTAGTGAGTGCAAGTATACTCCGATGCAATTAGATAACAATAATTTGTGCAATTTATTAGAAAAATTAGCAAACTGTTCTGATGAAGACTTACTTTACTATAAATTAATTTTCAAAGGTGTATTTAAGAAAATAAATTAAGGAGAATGTTATGAATAAAACCATGGTAGTTATTTCTGATTCCACGGGTGAAACAGCGAATCAAGTTTTAGATGCTGTTAAAGTTCATTTTGATATTAAAAATGTTAGAGTAAAAAAATTCTCAAAAATTATTAGAAGAGAACAGATTGATGAAATATTAAACGAAATTAATGGAGAAATTCTAATATTTTCAACAATCGTAGATCGTGATTTGCTGAATTATTTGATTGAGAAAACAGAAATGAATGAATCGATTTATTTAGTAGATGTTTTATCATATCCTATCTTAGTTTCAAGTAAGTTTTTTAAGCAACAACCTAAATTCGATATTGGATTAAATAGAAAAGTTGACCAAGAATATCTTGAAAAGATGGAAGCTTTAGAATTTGCAGTAAAATACGATGATTGTAAGGATAAGTTTGGTATTTTAAAAGCTGATATTATATTAATAGGAGTTTCAAGAACTTCAAAAACTCCATTGAGTTTAAATTTAGCATTCAAAAATTATAAAGTATGTAATATTCCAATTTTACCAGAAGTAGAAGTCCCATCTGAATTATTCAAAGTTGATAAGAAAAAAATTATTGGTTTGATTATTGACTCTGATAAACTTAATAATATCAGAGAAAATCGAATGGCTAAAATTGGTTTGCAATTAGGCTACTCAGATGATTCAAGGATAGAAAAAGAGCTTGATTATGCAAAAGAAATTATGAACAAGATAGGCTGTAAAATAATTAATGTTACGGATAAAACAATTGACGAAACCTCTAATGAAATAATTTCATATATTGATAAATAACAGTAAAATTTAAGTTCTCATTTTTTGAGAGCTTTTTTTGTTTTAGCTATTGAATTATGATAAAATATTAAGAGAATACTGGAGGTAAATGTGGAAAATAGTAGATACGAAATTCAAAGAAAAATAAATGAAGACAAATTTTCTACGACATTTAAAGCTTATGATAAAAAATTAAATAGATACCTTAGTTTCAAGGAGTATAACGACAAAAAATATTTTGATTCATTAGCAAATAATTTAAAATCTTTATCAAACTTACATCATCCTAATATTCTTGAAATGTATGACCTAATGATTAGTTCTGATAATAAGTGTTTTTTAACTTATGAGTTTTTTGATGGAATATCATTGGATAATTTGTTCAAAAGAAAGAATGTTTCAGAATCATTTATATTAGATATTTTAAAAAAGATTTTACTATCTTTAATTTATTCTGAAAATAATGAAATATTTTTTGGAAATTTACGAATTTATAATATGTTAGTAGATGAAAATAATAATCTTAAGATTGATATTTTTAAAAACTTTGATGGTGAAAATTTTGGAGATAGTACATCTCAGTTAAATCATAATATAAGCGTATTATTAGAAATTCTAGAAAATTCTAATATAGATATTGAAAATAGTAATTTGAATAGCTTTTATCAAAAGCTAAGAAATAATTCTTATGATGATACACAAAGTATTATGAAAGATTTAAATGAAATTAATAATTATAAAATGACATGTTCAAATAATGATTCTATAGATAATACAATTAAATTAGATTTAAAAAATGAGCATGAGAAAAATATGTCCTATAAAATAGATGAAAATTTATTTGAGGAAGAAGAGATAAAAAATAAAAAGAAATCACATAATTATCTTAAGTCTTTTTTAGTGTATTTTACATCTGTATTATTAGCTTTTTTTGCTGCTGCAGTAATTATTTTTTATTATAATTTGAGGCCAAAAGCACCTGATTATGTTGGGAAAAACTTAAGGCTTGCTGTTGACCAGGCTACAGCAAATGACATTGAATTAGTTGTGGACAAATCAGTAAGCGTGGACAAGTCAGATTTTAATAAATATGTGGTTATTGGTCAGAGTTCAAAAGTTGGCGATAAGCTTTTATTTAATAAAAAAATTAAGGTAGAACTTGGATTAGAAAAAGAAGACACAATGATTAACTTAATTGGTTTAAATTTGAAAAAAGCTAAAAAAGAGCTATCTAATCTAGGTGTAAATGTTAAGAAAGTTAGATACAAAAAAAGTTCAGTATATGATGAAGGTGTAGTAATTGACCAAAGCATTGAAGCTGGTAGAAATATTAAAAATGGTGATTTCATTACTATAACTGTAAGTTCTGGTAAAGCAAGAAAAACAGAAACAGTTGAAGATGAATACACTCCACCTGAAGAAAATGAAAGACCTAATGAAGATGAAACTGAAAATTCTAGTGTAGATAATAATGATTCAAATTCAAATTCAGATAATAATCAAGAATCAGATAATGAAAATACTAGAAAAAACGATAATAACAGTGGGGAATAATATGGAGTATTTTTCGATTTCATATAAGGGTGATATCAGAGAAAAAAATGAAGACTACTATAAAAATGAAACTTTCAAAGATTCGCAAATTTTTTTAATAGCAGATGGTATGGGAGGATGCAAATATGGTGAAAAAGCTTCTGAAATTGCTGTTGAAGAGTTTTTGATTTGTTTTAAAAATCATTACGATGAAAAACTTAGTATGAAAGATTTGATTTATGGATCAATTCATCATGCAGGTTATAAAATTTTGGATTTCTCAAAATCAAATAATTGCCTAAATAATATAGGAACAACATTCTTAGCTACTATTATTAAAGAAAATACAATGTATTTATTCAATGTTGGAGATAGCAGAGCTTATTTGCAAAATGAATATGGTTTTTATCAAATATCAAAAGACCATGTTGTAAAAAATAATGAAAATCTTAAAAATGCTATAACAAGAGGACTTGGCTTTTTGAGTATGGATAAACCTGATTATATTATTAAGGAATTAAACGCTGATGATCAAATACTTATGGCTACAGATGGTTTTTACAAATTCATTGATAATAGTAGTATTGAATATATTTTGAAATCAAACTTGAACGTAAAAGAAAAATGCAATACATTATTAGAAAATGTAATTAATAAGTCTGATGATAATATAACAATTACATTAATTAAAATATAAAAATTATTTATAAGCTATCGAATATCGATGGCTTATATTTTATAAAGGAGATTTAAATGGAAGAAAATAATAATAAATTAGCTTCAAATTCTTATGTTAATTTATTTATAAATAGACACGGACATGCTCCGACTTATTCGATAATTACACATGGTTGTCAAATGAACGAACATGATTCCGAAAAAATCAAAACATTACTAGAAAACATGGGATTTGAACAATCTGATGAAAAATTAGATGCAGACTTTATTATTTTTAATACTTGTTTGGTAAGAGAAAATGCAGAAATGAAAGTCTATGGGCAATTGGGAGCATTGAAAAACTTAAAAAGAGAAAATCCAGATATGCTTATTGCAGTTTGTGGATGTATGATGCAAACTGGCCCAGCGAGAGATATAATTAGAGAAAAATATCCACAAGTGGATATAGTATTCGGAGTAAATAACATAAATTCATTACCATATCTTATAGATAGACACCTAAGCAGTGGAAAATTAGTTGTAGATATTGAAAGAAAAGATGATATTGACGAAGATATTGCTATCAAAAGGGACAATGAATATGTTGGATATGTAAATATAATGACAGGATGCAATAATTTTTGCACTTATTGCATAGTTCCTTATGCAAGAGGAAGAGAACAAAGTAGATCTGTTGAAAGTATTTTATCTGAAGTGAAAAGAATGGTAGATCAAGGCTACAAAGATATAACTTTACTTGGACAAAATGTAAATTCTTACGGAAAAACTCTTGAAAAACCTGTTACGTTTACGGAATTATTAACTAAGGTTAACGACGTTGAAGGACTTGAAAGATTAAGATTTTTGACAAGTCATCCTAAAGATATTTCGGATGAACTAATCGATGCTATGGGTAAATTAGATAAAGTTTGCGAAAACATTCATCTACCATTTCAAGCAGGATCAAATTCGGTTCTAGAAAGAATGCATAGGAGATATACTAAGGAATCTTACTTAGAAAAGGTAGAAAAATTAAAGAAAAGCGTAAAAGAAATTACTTTTTCAACTGATATTATAGTAGGATTTCCAGGAGAAACCGAAGAGGATTTTCAAGACACTTTAGATGTGGTTAGAAAAGTTGGATACGAACAAGCTTTTACATTTAAATACAACAGAAGACCGGGAACAAAAGCTGATTTATTCGAAGATCAAGTTGATGAAGATGTAAAGCAAGATAGATTAGAAAGACTTTTGGATGTTGCTTATCCTATTTTTTACGAGAAAAACAAATCATACCTTGGAACCATACAAGAAGTATTAATTGAAGGGGAAAGTAAGAATAATCCTGAAGTAATGACAGGAAGAACTAGGACATTTAAATTAGTAAATGTTAAATGTGATAAATCTTATATAGGGAAATTAGTAAATACGAAAATTGTAGATTTTAATTCTTTTGCATTAACAGGGGAAATGGTGGAATAATATGAGTTATACTCCTATGATCAAACAATACAAAGAAATAAAAGAACAAAACAAAGATTGTATATTATTTTTTAGATTAGGAGATTTTTATGAAATGTTCTTTGAAGATGCTTTACTAGCTTCCAAAGAACTTGAAATTGTTTTGACACAAAGAGACTGTGGAGAAAATCAAAAATGTCCAATGTGTGGTATTCCTTACCATGTTAGTGATGTTTATATTAATAAATTGGTATCAAAAGGATATAAAGTTGCTATATGTGAGCAACTAGAAGATCCAAAATTAGTAAAAGGTTTAGTGAAAAGAGGAATTATTAAAATCTATACCCCTGCCACAGTTATAGAAAATGAAAATTCTGATACTGGAAATTTTAATTATTTGATGAGTATTTCAAAAAAATCAAATGAAGTAGCTATTTCGTATATAGACATCTCAACGGGTGATGTTTCATATACTAATACTACATCTGATGATATTTATAAAATAATTGAAAATGAGATTTCAAAAATTACTCCGAAGGAAGTTATATTTAATGATCATGAGTTTTCAGCCAAATCATTAGAAACGATAGCAACTAAGTTTTCTATTGTATTAACAACTGTTAATAATAGCACTAATGCTTTAGATTTCATTAATAGCAAGATAAAATACGATAATAGCAACAGTGAAACAACTAATATTTGTGTTGCGAATTTATTAAAATATGTGTTCAGATATCAAGAGGATTTAGTTCATATCAATAGCTCCAGTAAATATTATATTAATGAATTTATGGAGATTGATTCTAATAGCGTTATTAATCTAGAAATTCAAAAAAACTTATATACAAATTCTAAAAATGGTAGTTTGTTCGGAGTATTGAATCATACAAAAACATCTATGGGATCTAGACTATTGCATAGTTATCTAGAAAGACCATTGATGGATAAAGAAGAAATTCTAACTAGACAAAGTAGGGTTGAAGAAATTTTTGAAGATTATGAGTTATTAGTTAATTTAGAAGATAGTCTTGATGGTATATATGATTTGGATAGGCTGATAGCTAAATTATCATATAAAAGTGCCAATGCTAAGGATTTAATTGCTTTAAAAGTTTCTATTGAAAAGATTCCATATTTGAAAAATCTCTTAAATTGCAACAAGAAAAACATACAATTAATAGGAGAAAAATTAGATGATTTAGGAGACATATACGATTTGATTGATAAATCAATAGTTGATGATCCTCCAGTAACTTTGACAGAAGGAAATTTAATAAAATCTAATTTTTCTAATGAATTGGATCAATTGAGATACAACAGAGTCAATGGAAAAAATGAATTAGTAGAATACGAAATGTCTGAAAAAGATAGATTGGGAATAAAAAACTTAAAAATTGTTTTCAATAAAAAACTTGGTTACTTTATTGATGTAACCAAATCTAACTTAAATAAAGTTGGAGATGATTATGAGAAAAGACAAACGCTGACTAATTCATCAAGATTTAAAACCAAACAATTAGAAGCTATAGAATCAAAAATTTTAGATTCTGAGGATGAGATTTTTGAACTTGAATATAAAATATTTGAGGATATTAGAAAAATAATTCTTAAAAATTTATCTAGAATAAAAAAATCAGCTGATTTGATTGCAATCATTGATGTATCAAATTCACTTGCTAAATGTGCTTACTTGAATAATTATATTAAGCCTGATATCAATACTTATGGATTAATTGATGTACTAGAATCCAGACATCCTATAGTGGAGTTGAGTGTGGGCCAATCTGAGTTCATAACAAATGATATTTTAATAGGATCAGGCAAAAATGATATACAGTTAATTACTGGACCTAATATGAGTGGTAAATCTACGTACCTAAGACAAGTTGCCTTGATTTGTATATTGAATCAAATTGGTTCATTCGTACCTGCTACTAAGGCTAATATTTCAATTGTGGACAAGATTTTTACAAGAATTGGTTCAAGTGATAACTTATTTAAAGGTGAATCTACTTTCATGGTGGAAATGAAAGAAATGAGCAACATTATTAAATATGCAACATCAAATAGTTTATTAGTTTTAGATGAAATTGGCCGTGGCACATCAACATTTGATGGACTAAGTCTTGCTTGGGCTATCGTTGAGTATATTTCAAAGAATATAAAAGCAAAAACTTTGTTTGCAACTCACTATCATGAACTTACAGAATTAGAAAAGAAGTTGGATAATCTTATAAATATGAAAGTCGATATAAAAGAAACTAATGACTCTATTATATTTTTAAGAAAAATTACTAGAGGTTCAACTGATAAAAGCTATGGTATTGAAGTAGCTGAATTAGCTGGAATGCCAAAGTCTCTTATAAAACGAGCAAAATCAATTTTAAAAGAAATTGATAAGGAAGACACTAAGATTGATTTACCAATTGCAGATTTTGCAGTTCAAAACGATGAAAATGATGAAAAAAATATCCATGAATTGGAAAACTTCAAGGATGAAATTCAAAATATTAACATAAATGAGATTACTCCTCTTCAGTCCCTACAACTGTTGAATGAGCTTGTTACTAAAGCTTCGAAATTAGGTGATAAAGATGATTAAGTTATTGTCAGAAGATACAATTCAAAAAATCGCAGCAGGTGAAGTTATTGAAAGACCTGTTTCAGTTATCAAAGAGTTGGTTGAAAACTCTATAGATGCTGGAAGTGATACCATTGTCGTAGAAATTAAAAATGGTGGAAAAGATTTTATATCTGTTAGCGATAATGGTTCTGGAATTGAAAAAAACGAAATAGAATTAGCATTTAAAAGACACTCAACTAGTAAGCTTGAAAAGTTTGATGATTTGTATGATATAAGGACATTAGGTTTTAGAGGAGAAGCTCTAGCTAGTATTCTTGCTGTGAGTAAACTTTCTGTCAGTACGAGAACAAAATCAGAAAAAATTGGGAAGAAAGTTGAGTTTAGAAATTCAAAGGTTATAAGTGAATCTGATGTTGCAATGAATGTCGGAACTAAAATAGTAATCAAAGATCTGTTTTACAATGTACCTGTAAGAAAAAAGTTTATGAAGACAGACCAGACAGAAGCAAATCTAATAACAACTACAATGTACAAATTTGCTATTTGCAACACAAGTGTTTCTATTAAATACATTAAAGATAATAAAACTTTATTTGAAACTAAAAAGAATTCTTCAATTAGGGAAAATATTATTAACTTATTTGGCACTTCAATGTCCAATAATCTAATAGATATTGATATAAATTCACGAGATTACAAAATCCATGGCTACATTTCAAACAATAATTTGTATAGAGCTAATAGACAAATGCAATATATATTTCTAAATGGTAGATTTGTTAAATCAGAAGACATTAGAAATACAGTAGAATCTAATTATAAATCTGTAATACCAAATGGGAGATTTCCATTATTTTGGCTGTTTTTTGAAATAAATCCCAAGCTTGTAGATGTTAATGTTCATCCCAATAAACAAAAAGTAAAAATTTCTATTTTAGATGAAATATTGGAAGAACTTAACAAAAAAGTTAGATTTTTATTAGAAAATAATGCAAGAATTGCAAATATTAGCCAGGCGATTTCTGATGATGATAAATACAAAGATTTAAGAAGAAATTATTTTGAATCTGATTCTAACTTAACTAACTATAAATACGATAAGGTATCAGAGCCAACTTATTCTTATAACCTTTTTAATGATAATTCAAAATTAAGCAATTTGAGAAATATAAAATATAAAGATGAAGCAGAAGATATTATCAGAAAACCAAAAACTACCGAAGATTTTTTTGGTGGTAACAAGATAGTAAATCAAGATAATTTATTTAATAACGATAGTGAACAAATTGAAGTGGAATCTTCTTTAAAAAAATATGAAAAATTTGATATACTAACAGTTTTATTCAAAACGTATATTTTAGCTAAGGATGAGTTTGATAGTAAAATTTATTTATTCGATCAACATGCTTGTCATGAGAGAATTAATTATGAAAAATTAACAAAACAAATGCAAGAAAACGAAGTAATATCACAAAATATAGCTTTTCCAGTTAATATATCTTTAACTGATGAATTAATGGAAATATATGTGAATAACAAGAGTATATTTGAAGAATTGGGATATGAAAGTGATGTTTTTTCAGATGATTCCGTTGTTATTCGTGCTGTTCCTTATTTATTTGGAAATTCAAATGCTGAGTTTTTATTTACTGATATTTTGGATACAATTGCTAAGAATTCAAATGATCCTTTTGACGTAATAGAGTCTAAAGTAATAAAGAGATCTTGTAAAATGAGTGTAAAAGCTGGTGATACATTAAGTAACTTTGAAATAATTAAACTTTTAGAAGATTTATTTAAGTGTGAATATCCATTAACTTGTCCTCATGGAAGACCAACTTTTATTGAAATGAATGAAAAAGATTTAGAAAAAATGTTTATGAGGATAAAATGAGAAAAAAATGTATTGTAATCGTCGGACCTACTGGAGTAGGGAAGACCAGCTTAAGTATTTTTTTAGCAAAAAGTTTAAACAGCGAGATTATTTCTGCAGATTCTATGCAAATCTATAAGTATATGGATATTGGTACTGCAAAAGTTGAACCAAAATATCAGAAAGAAATAAAACATCATTTGATAGATATAGTTGAACCGAATGAAAATTTTAATGTAGAACAATTTCAAAGTCTTTGCATAGATAAAATTGAAGAAATTTCAGCTAAAAATATAATCCCAATTATCGTTGGAGGTACAGGATTATATATCAATTCTATAACACATAAATTAGAATTTAACACTGTTAAATCTGATGAAAAATTAAGACATGAATTGGAAAATTTTGCAGAATCACAAGGCAATCAAAAACTCCATAAAATGTTGGAGGATATAGACCCTGAGTCGGCAAGTAAAATTCACAAGAACAATGTGAGACGTGTTATTAGAGCAATTGAAGTATACAAGCTTACTGGTCATAGATTTAGTGAAATAAACGACAAATTCGATCATTATAACGATGATTATGATTTTTATATAATTGGATTAAATGATGATAGAGAGATCCTTTATGAAAGGATAAATCAAAGAGTAGATGAGATGATCGATGAAGGCTTTATGTCTGAATGTAAATATATTTATGAGCTGACAGATGAAAGTTCTCAATCAATTCAAGCTATAGGTTACAGAGAAGCTTTCATGTATTTGAATAATGAGATCTCTTTTAAAGATATGGTTAGTTTAATGAAAAAAAATAGCAGAAAATATGCCAAGAGACAGTTAACCTGGTTCAGACAAGATGAAAGAATTCATTGGATGAATTTGGAAGATTTTAATAAATTTGAAGATATTGAACAAATTTGTTTGGGAAATGTGAAAGAATGGTTATATGATAAAAGATAAAATAAAAGAATGGTATGATGTAGATGATTTTAGCTATGATACAGTCATAGAAAGTAATAATCAACTATCAGATAGATTTAAAGAATTGGAAAATTTGGAGTTTGTTAATCAACTTAAGGTTTTGAAAGCTTTCCAAGACAATAAGTTACAAGCTACTGATTTTGCATCAACAACTGGATATGGATATGGAGATGTTGGAAGAGATAAATGTGAAGCGATTTTTAGGGATATTTTTAAGGCAGAAGACTGCCTTGTTAGACCTTCAATTGCTTCTGGAACTCACGCATTGAGCTTGTTAATGAAAGGCGTATTATTGCCTGGAGATAAGTTATTATATATTACGGGTTTGCCTTACGATACATTACAAGAAGTGATAGGCATTGAAGGCAATTCTCCATGTAATTTGAAAGAATTTGGAATTGACTTTGACTATGTTGATTTGGTAGATAATAATATAGATTTGGAAGCTGTAGAATCTAAAATAGACTCTTCGGTAAAAATGATTGCTATTCAAAGGTCAACAGGATATAGCTTAAGAAATGCTATTAATATTGGACAAATTGAAAAAGCAGCTAAATTTATCAAAGAAAAATTTCCAGAAGTTATCATCATGGTTGATAACTGTTACGGAGAGTTTACTGAATACAAAGAGCCTATTGAAGTTGGATGTGATGTTATTGCTGGATCTTTGATAAAAAATCCAGGTGGAGGAATAGCTCTTTCTGGTGGATACATTGCTGGTAAAAAGTCTATTATTGATAGGGTAGCAAATACTTTAACTGCACCAGGAATAGGGAAGGAAGTAGGAATAACTTTTGGTACTACTAGAAATACATTACAAGGATTATTTTTAGCTCCTAAAATTACGATAGAAGCTATGAAATCGGCATTATTATTTTCTCACGTATTTAAAAAATTAGGATTTAAAACAATTCCTGATGTAGAAGATAAAAGAAGTGATATAATTTGTGCGATTATTCTAAAAAACGAAGAAAGAGTTGTAGAATTTTGTAGATCAATTCAAGAGTCATCTGTCGTAGATTCACACGTAGTTCCTTATCCTTGGGATATGCCAGGATATGATGATAAAGTTATAATGGCATCAGGAAGCTTTATAGATGGTTCTAGCATAGAGATTTCAGCTGATGGTCCATTAAGAGAACCTTATGTCGCTTATTTTCAAGGATCACTGAGTTATAATCAAGCATTACTTGCTTGTATGAAAGTTGTTAAGAATTTAAAAAATAAAAATTTAATTTAAAATGACAAAAGCCCTCTAATTATTGTGTTAATTAGAGGGCATAGTTTTATTTAATAAATTGTTCTGTATAAACCAATAACTTTTCCTAAAATTTCTACATCTTTTACAATAATAGGATACATAGTTGAATTTGAAGGTCTTAATTCAATATGATCTGAATGTCTGTAAAATCTTTTAACTGTTGCTGATTCGTCCATTAACGCAACGACAATATCACCATTGTTTGCAGTATTTTGTTTGCGAACAATTATTTTATCGCCGTTTAATATTCCGTCTTCAATCATAGATTCTCCTTGGACTTTCAAAATAAAAACTACACCTTGTGATGTATATTCTATAGGAAGAGGAAATGTATCTTCGACATTTTCTATGGCCAAAATTGGCATTCCAGCTTGAACTTTTCCAACAATAGGAACATCTATAGTCTCTTTTTTTATTTCGTTTTCTTGTTCTTCATAAACGCTATCTATAATTTCTAAGGCTCTATTTTTTAAAGGATCTCTTCTTAAATAACCCTTCATTTCTAATTTCAAAATATTATTATGAACAGTTGATGTAGAGTTGATATTCAAACTATCACCAATTTCACGAATAGCAGGGGGATATCCTTTGTAATCTATATATCTTTTTATAAATTTTAATATTTCTATTTGCTTAGAGGTTAAATCATCGTACATTAATATACTCCTTTTCTATTCTTTTCTTGATTATATCATATTTCTTCAAGAAATGAAACATTTGTTTTCTTTTTTTATAGAACATAAAAATTTTTGTTGACATATAAGAACATATGTTGTAGAATAAAACCATAGAACATATGTACAGAAAATAGTTTCTGAACGGGAGGAAATATGAAAAAATATAAAATTACAAATAAGTTCAAATTTTTTAGATTTATATCGATTTGTTTTGTAGCATTGTGTTTGATAACTCTAGTATTAACATCTAATCTTAGTTACGGTAATTATGAAAATCAAGAATATAACACTGAGTATTATATCGTAGAACCATCAGATTCATTATGGAAAATTTCTACAAAATTCAAACCAGATAATATGAGTACAAGACAATTCATATCAATAATAAAACAATATAATCGATTTATAGAAGGTAGCTCAATTAAAGTAGGCGAACATTTGAACATACCTTTAATAAATAAATAAGATACTGTTATACTCCTAATACTATCTAATAACAGTAATGAAGATCAAGCACATGTCTTGATCTTTTTGTTTTTCTTAGTTATTGTTTTTTAAATCGTTGTTTAAGGTATTAAGTGGGTTCTTATTTACTGCACTTCTTAAACTGTTATTATCTACATGGGTGTATATTTGTGTGGTTGACACTGATTCATGTCCTAAAATCTCTTGCAGTACTTTTATATCGACATTACCATATTGATACATTAATGTCGCTGCTGTGTGACGTAATTTATGAACACTGTATATACTTGTGTCAAATCCACCAGCTTTTAAATAATGTTCAATTCTGTACTGTATAGCACGATTACTCATTCGATTTCTTTTTTTACTAATAAAAAGAGCGTCATTATCTATTTCTGGTCTTATTTTAAGATAATTGTCTAAAGCATCTAAACACATATCATTTAGATAAACAGTTCTTTCTTTGTTTCCTTTACCGATAACTCTCAATGTATTTGTTTTTATATGATCAATATTTATGCTGCTAAGCTCAGATAGTCTCATTCCACAGTTTAAGAATAATACTGTAATACAATAATCACGAGCTTTTATTTCTTCATCTTTTTCACGTAATATAACTTTAAGTAAATTTAATGATTCATCAAGCGTGAGATATACTGGTTGTCTAATATTTTTTTTCGGCGAATCTAAAAGTTCTGCAGGGTTTATTATATCTAATTTTCTTATATTGATAAGATACTTATAAAAAGTTCTTATACTAGAAGTTTTACGGCTACGTGTAGATGAACCATTGGATCTGTTATGGTCTAAAAATCCCATGAAAGAGTGCAAATCAATAACATCGATATTTTTGAAAAAATTCAAATCTACATCAGAAGAATCAATCTTAACAATATCATCAAATGATTTTAATTTTATATTTTGCTTACGCGCTAGAATGTATTTAATCATTAAATTGATATCGTAAGCATATTCTTTAACTGTATTTGACGAACGTCCTTTAATAGTTTCTAAGTAGTCTAAAAAGTCCATAAGTATCATAGGATAGCTATTCATAGTTCATAGTACCTCCAAATTTTTCATATACAATGTCACAAAATTATTATTTTGTGACATTGTAATTTTATCAAAAACCTCCTCTATTGTCAAAAAATATAGCAATTAAAATTTGCTATATTTTTTGATCTACTATAAAATTTTTTAAGTTTTCTAATCCTTGTTTAATGTCTTCAATACTTGTTGCATAGCTCATTCTAATATATTTGTCGTCTCCAAAAACAATACCTGGTACGAATGCAACGTTATATTTGGAAAGCAATTCATTACATAATTCTAAAGAATTATTAATTGTACTATTATAAAATTGATCTATTTTAATGAATATATAGAATGCTCCTGCTGGATAAATATATTCTATGTCAAATTCATCTAGTTTGGATACTATATAGTCTCTTCTGGACTTAAATTCACCAATCATTTGTTCTACTTCATCAGATTCGTCTTTTAACGCTGTTAAACCGGCTATTTGGCTCAATGTATTAGCATTGGATGTAATATGTCCTTGAAGTCTTTTTATGAGCTTAGAGACCTCCTTAGAGCTACAAGAATAACCCAACCTAAATCCAGTCATTGCATAAGCCTTTGAAAAACCATTAATTGTTATTGTTATCTCATTAATTTCATCAGATAATGAGCCTATACTTATAAATTCTTTATCATATGATAATCTTTCGTAAATTTCATCAGATATAATATAAATATTATTTTCGACTGCCCAGTTACCAATACTAAGTAATTCTTCTTTTGAATAAATAACTCCTGTAGGATTAGAAGGATTATTTAATATAAGACACTTAGTGTTTGAGTTTTTATATTGGTTTAATATATCGACATCGACTTTGAAGTTTTCATTATATGGTAAAATGACAGGCTTACAATCTGTTAATTTACACATTTCAGGATAACTTAACCAATATGGAGATGGTATAAGAACTTCATCATTAGGATTTGTTAATGCAAATAAGCTATTAACTATTGCTTGTTTAGCACCAGTGGATACAACTATAGAATCTTTATCGCATTTTATATGATTACATTTGTTAAGTTTTAAACTTATTTCTTCTCGTAAATCAGGTATTCCGCTAGTATCAGTATATCTAACAATTCCGTTATCCAAGTACTCTAAAGTTTTATCAATTATATATCTTGGAGTCTTGAAGTCTGGTTCTCCAACTGTAAAGTTATAGACTTTTATTCCTTCTTTTTTTAATTTATTAATTTTAGCACTCAACTCAAGTGTTAAAGATGGATTTATACTGTTAATTTTATTTGATAACATAATTGCTCCTTAATTCGTGTAGTTTTTTTATAGATTTAAGTGTTGTATAATTTAATGCAAAATTTCCCATTAAATAGTTACCATCAAACTGCTTTCCATGACAGTCGCTTCCTGCTGTATATATTAGTTTGTTTTTTATCGCTATATTTAAATATTTTTTGATATCAGTAAATGAATGTTTTGAATTAATTACTTCAATTCCATCAATACCCATTTCTATTATTTCATCTACAATATTATCATCATTCAATGTTATAGGATGTGCTAAAACACATACTCCATTAGCTGATTTTATAGAATCAATAATGTTTTGTAGTGATGTGAAGCTTTTTGCGACATAACATTTACCTTTTGGAGATAAATATTCGTTAAACGCTTCGTTTTTATTTTTGCATATATTAATATCTACTAAATATTGAGCTAAATTACTTCTAGAAAAAACTTTATCCTTACTATAATTTAGGACTTTTTCTTTGTCAATTTTGATTCCAAATTTAGCAAAATTTTTCTCAAAAATATCAATTCTATTGGCTCTATCATTTATAGCTAATTCAGAAATTTTTCGTAAGTTTTCATTGGAACTATCTACATAGTATCCAAGAATATGTACTTCTTTGTTTTTGTAAGTTATACCAAATTCTACAGCTTTAATGATGTTAGTATTACAAAGTTCTGGATCAGCAGACATTAAAATATCATGATCAGTAATTGCAATTTCATCTATATGATTTTTATTTGCAGTTTTTTGAATTTCTTCAATACTTAATCTTCCATCACTTTCTGTAGAATGTACGTGCATATCAATCATTTTTAAATCCTTTTAAAGTTTTTCATATTAGAAGAAGGTCAACATTTGTTGACCTTCTAAGTTAATTCTTATTTTGCGTAATCAGATACCCTATTTTCTCTTATGACATTTACTTTAATTTGTCCAGGATATTCTAATTCACTTTCAATTTTATGAGCTACATCTTTTGCTAATATAACCATAGCGCTTTCATCAATAACTTCTGGTTTAACCATAATTCTGATTTCTCTACCAGCTTGTATAGCATAAGAACTTTCAATACCATCAAATGAATTAGCTATTTGTTCTAGATTTTCTAATCTTTGGATATAGTTTTCCATAGATTCACGTCTAGCTCCAGGTCTTGCTGCTGATATTGCATCAGCAGATTGAACTAATATAGATTCAATACATGTTGGTTCAACATCGCCATGATGAGCCTCAATACAATTGATAACATCTTTTGGTTCTTTGAATCTTTTGGCAGCGTTAACGCCTAGTTCAACGTGTGGTCCTTCGATTTCGTGGTCAATTGCTTTTCCTAAATCGTGAAGTAATCCACCTCTTTTAGCTAATTTCACGTTTACTCCTAGTTCACTTGCAAGCATTCCAGCGATATTAGATACCTCAATAGAATGTTTAAGAACATTTTGTCCATAACTTGTTCTGTAATGTAGTTTACCTAGAATTTTAATCAATTCTGGATGTAAACCATGTACATTAGTTTCATCACAAGCTTCTTCGCCTTTTTCTCTTATAGTATTATCTACTTCTTTCTTGGCTTTTTCAACCATTTCTTCAATTCTAGTAGGATGAATTCTTCCATCAACTATAAGTTTTTCCAAAGCGATTCTTGCAATTTCACGTCTTACAGGATCAAAAGCTGATAATACAACAGCTTCTGGAGTATCATCAATTATTAAATCTACACCTGTTAAAGTTTCAAATGCTCTTATGTTTCTACCTTCACGACCAATGATTCTACCTTTCATATCATCATTAGGTAAATTAACAACAGACACAGTAGATTCCGCTACTTGATCTGCAGCATATCTTTGAATTGATGTACTAATGATTTCTCTTGCAAATTTTTCAGATTCTTCCTTAGTTTTGGATTCGATTTCTTTAATAATAGCAGCTTGCTCACGTATTGTTTCAGATTTAACTCTATCAAGAACAATGTCCTTGGCTTCATCGCTTGTTAATCCTGCAACTTTTTCCAATTCTAATTCCTTTTCATCTATTATGGATTGAATTTTTTGTTGCATATCGTCAGCTTTCTTTAATTCTGTATCTAGCTTTTTATGTTTCTTCTCTAATGATGCATTTTTTCGTTCTAAATTTTCTTCTTTAGAATTAAGTCTATCTTCTTGACGACTGATTTCTTTCAATCGAGATTTGTTTTCACGATCTAAATCACTTTTCATCTTAAAGATTTCATCTTTTGCTTCTACTAATAGTTCTTTTTTCTTAGCTTCAGCATCTTTGTTTGCATCTTCAATTATTTTAACAGCATAATCTTCAGCACTTCTGATTTTTTTCTCGGCCATGCTTTTTCTCAAAAAGAAACCTATTACAATACCTAAAATTGCAGCAATTATAGCAATTATTAAAGATGTCGCGGTGCTCATAAATACACCCCCTTTATTCAATTTTCAATATTCATTAAATAAATCTTTTGGATAAATTTACTCTTTTAGTGTAGTACAAATACCGTTGATTGTCAATATTTAGATATATAATAGAAAATTATATAACATCTATTTCAGATGTATTATTTCTATTTGTAATTCTATAGTTAATATCTCCAATAGCTGATAAGTGAGCGTTATGGGAAATCATTATAATTTGTTTATTGTATTCTTCACTAATTTCATTGATAAAATTTGCTACATTGTGTATATAGTCTTCACTAACATGCTTACAAGGTTCATCAAGTACAATAATATTGGCAAGATTATTTTCATATAGCATGATAAAAGAAATTCTTAGTGCCAAAGAAACTATATCTACTACTCCACCACCTCTAGCATCGACAATATCGTAGGTAAAAGTTTTAATCTCACCATCAATATCTAAGCTTTCTTCTATAAAAAACTTGGCAGAAGGATTGTTGTTTTTGATTTTTATTTCGATTTTAAAATTCATTTCTTTTTCAAAGATATAACTTAAACATCTACTTACAAGGTTTTCTATTTGAATTTTGGCTTGTTCTCTTGAATATTCTGAAGTCTTGTCATAGAGCATTTTGATGATCTCAAGTTTTTCTATTTGCTTTTCAAGGGCATCAATGCTTTTTTTTGTAGCTAATATTTCTTCTTCTATTGATTTTTTTACCGCTAATTCACTTTGATACTTAATTTCCATAGAAGTGATTTTGGATTGAATTTGAGTTAAATCAATTTTTTGCATCAGGAAGAAGCTCCTCAGCTTTTTGTAAATCTTGTTCGATTTGATTTTGAAGTTTAGTAATTTCTGATTCCAAATTTTCAGGATCTATATTTAATTCTTTCAACTGATTAAGTATATCTTCTTTTTGCTTCTCTAAAGTCTCTAATGCAATTTCGGCTCTATTTTTTTCTTCTTTAGCTTTATCAAGTCTTTCTTTTATGTTGTTAAAACGTTCATTAGTATTCATTATTTTCTTAACTCCTTTACTATTTGAGTAACATGATCTTCATCTATTTCACTTAGACAAAATGGACATATTTTTTCTTTGTAAAGATTTTCTTTGTATTTATTTATCAAGTCATCTATTAAAAAATTACATTCAGCTAATACTTTAGTATTCTGTTGATAAATCTCTTGTTTTTCATCTAAGGTGTTTTTTATTATTTTTAGTTTGGTTAACAATTCGAAAGCTTTGTTAATATTTAATAATATAATTTGTAAATTATTGATAGAATTCAATTTATCTAATTTATCATATTGGTCTAAAATGATTTTATTAATTTTTAGATATGAAATGTTAAGTTTATATAGTTGTATATATTTTTCTTTGTTTTTATCAATTCTATTTATTAAATCAGATACTTTAGATGTATTAATACTTGTTAATACCTGACTATTATTGCTTATTGATTGGTTAATTCTATAGTAATTTTCATTTAAATTAGATAACTGATTTAAAATTTGGATATCATTTTGAGTATTTAATAAGATATTATAGGATTTAGGCACTTGTTTAAATTTCTCTAATATAGTTTTATAGTTGGTATAACTACTTTTTACGTAAGTTAATCTATCATATAATGGTTTCAAAAACTTCAATAAAGTAAGATTTTTATCGATGTTATCAATAATTTCTGATATCAAATCCGTATATCTTAAATTATTCAATTTTACATTACTAGATTCGATACCTTTTATTATTTCCTGAGAATACTCATATAGTTGATTAAGTTTTGTAAAGGAAGACATATTATCTTCTGTATTCTGCAAAGTTTCTGAACAAATATCTAGTCCTTTGTAGTTATCTAAGTATTTATAACCATTTTTAATCCTGACATTTAATTCAGAAAGTTTAATGGATAATGTTTTCAATATATTTAATTTTTCAGAATTTTTGGCTAAATTATTGTATAAAACTTTTAGGTTGTCAATTTTTATTTTTTCTTCATTTAAATAATCATATTTATTTAGAGATTCTTCTTTTTCGTTGATAAAACTTTTTTTAAAATTTAATTCTCCTTTTGTGCTTTTTATTTCTCTTGAGACATTTCTGGATGCATTGTCTAGTATATCAATATTTACTAGTTTCCCGATAGCATTTGCTTTTGTAGAATCTGTTTCTGACAGCAAAAATGAATTTTCTAATTGTGAAGCGATTAAAATATTGTATTTCTCGTTCAAGAGATTAACTTTTTTAAAAAGAAAATCATCTTGAATTTCTGATGGTATTTCTCTACCGAAATTTTCATATTTCTTTATCTCTTCATTATCAGGATTATTTTTAATGTAGTAATAATTAGTATTACCTTTTCTACCTCTTAAAATAAAATTACCATTGTTAAATACAATTTTGACTTCAACATTATTGTATCCATTTCTGATTAATAAATCAGTTGTGTAATCATTGAATAAGACCCATGATAGAGCTCTAATTAAGGCAGTTTTTCCACTATCAGAAGCACCTGTAATTAAGTTTACTTTTTCTGAAAGCTCAAAATGACCTTGTTCGTATGACTGAAAATTAGTTAAATATATATCGGTAATATACATTATTCTATTCTCCTTATGGCTTCATCAATAATTTCTTCATCTATTTTCATTTCTCTTCCTATGGATTTTAAGTTGTTATTGATGTCTATAATCGGATTGCTTGATAACTTTGAAAGTCTTTCTTTTATATCCAGTAGGCTTTTGTTTTTAATAGAATACGGATTTAATTTATCATTAGAAAAAATTTCACTGCTATTTTTAGCACTTTTTAGAAAAATTTCTTCAATTTTGATATCATCTTTTGTAAGTTCGATTATCAAGACCTTAGGTCTTCTTTTTCTTTCTGATTCAGTATTAGTCATTCTAGCGATACTTCCTGGATTTGCGAAATACTTTTCATTGACCTTTACAGTCTTAAATCCAGTATGATAGTGTCCACTTAACACAATATCACAATCAGTATCCATAATTTGATCGATTAAAGTATACTCAATTTGTTCAATAAATTTCTTATACAATAAAAAACTGTGTATCATTAGTATATGATAGTCTATATTATCCAATCTTTTCGGATAATAATGGGATTTATCAGATGAATCAATATCATGAGTATATGGTTGGCCAGATATTTGAACCCTCAAACCATCCCTTTCTATGATAATAGGATTATCTTCTTCAACTAGTTCTAATACATCTAATGAATTGTATAGTCCCATCATAGCTCTATCTATAGAGTTTGGATTATAACCATATATATCATGATTCCCACTTATTATATGAATTTTCTTCGGAAAAGTTTGAAATAATTTACCAAATTTAGATGCTGTTTTTATTCCAACATCTGCTTTATCAAACAAATCTCCACCGTGAAGTATCATGTCAACATTTTCATTTATTGATATTTCTCTTATTTCTTCAATTTTTTTATAAATAGAATCTTCGTAATCGTCAATTCTAGATCTAGGATTTCTAGATTTTATATGTGTATCTGTAAAAAATAATATCTTCATAATAGAAATAGTGGGCAAGTAATACTTGCCCTAGTCTAATTCATCCTCACTTATTTCGTTATTCGATTCGTCTTTTATATCATCGTTATTTTCTGTTTTGATAGCCTCTGAATCCTCTTTTGATCTTAATCCATAAAATTCATAAGTTTTATCGATAATTTCTTCTAGTATTTTTGGATTTTCTTCTAAAAATACTTTAGAGTTTTCTCGACCTTGTCCTAATTTTTCATCTTCATAACTGTACCAAGCACCTGCTTTTTTTACAACTTTGCAGTCAGTGGCTAAGTCTAATATTGTACCTATTTTAGAAATACCTTCTCCGTACATAATGTCGAATTCTACTTGTTTAAATGGAGGTGCTACTTTGTTTTTGACGATTTTAACTTTAGTACGATTTCCAACAATATCGTCACCTTTTCTAATAGCTTCTCCTCTTCTAATTTCAATTCTAACTGAAGAATAGAATTTTAAAGCTCTACCACCCGTTGTAACTTCTGGATTACCAAACATTATTCCAACTTTTTCTCTAAGTTGGTTAATGAAAATAACTGTACAATTGCTCTTGGAAATAACACCTGTTAATTTACGTAAAGCTTGAGACATTAGTCTTGCTTGTAGACCAACATGGCTGTCTCCCATATTTCCTTCTATTTCAGCTCTTGGAACTAGTGCTGCAACAGAGTCAATGATAATAATATCTACAGCAGAACTTCTTACAAGAGAATCACATATTCCTAAAGCTTGTTCACCTGTATCTGGTTGTGAAATGATAAGATTGTCTGTATCTACACCTAAGTTTTTAGCATAAATTGCGTCTAATGCGTGTTCAGCATCGATAAAAGCTGCAGTACCACCCATCTTTTGTGCTTCAGCAACTACATGGAGTGCCAAAGTTGTTTTACCAGAAGATTCAGGTCCATAAATTTCAATAACTCTACCTCTTGGTAAGCCACCTATTCCTAAAGCAACATCCAAATTTATAGCTCCAGTAGGAATAGCTTCGATATCTTTTTGAACATGATCTCCAAGTTTCATTATAGAGCCTTTTCCAAATTGTTTTTCAATGCTTGCAAAAGCTTCTCTTAAAGCTTGATCTTTTTCAGATCCATTAGAAAAATCCATGACTACCTCCTAAAATTTAAACAGAACATAAGTTCTTGTGTTTATTATACCACAAACCAAAAAATAATTATATATTTTTTAAATCTAATACATTAACATTCTTAAAAATATAATCACATAAGCTGATTACAGTTAATACAATCGATATATAATATAGGTACATATCTAAAGCAAACCCTAATTTATCCCCAGTATTAATCAAAATTAAAACAATAGCGACAAATTGTGTCATAGTTTTTGATTTTCCCCAATAACTTGCTGCTAATGTAACTCCATTAGATGCAGCTAATATTCTGAAACCGCTAATAGTAAGTTCTCTTAATACAACTATAACCACGCTCCATGCAGGAACTTTTCCTAGTTGTACTAGGACAATTAATGCACTGCAACTCAACATTTTGTCTGCTAATGGATCCATAAACTTTCCAAATGTAGTAACTAAATTTTTCCTTCTAGCGAGTTGACCATCAATAAAATCTGTTATTGCAGAGATTATAAATATTAACGCAGGTATATAATTGTCTGTTTTGAATACTAGTAATGATGCCACAAAAAATGGTATTAAAATAACTCTTAATGTTGTAAACTTATTTGCAATATTCATATCAATCACGTCTTTCTAAATAATCTTTAGGTATTAAAATTTTTCTAGGTTTGCTTCCCTCACTAGGACCAACAATACCTTTTTCTTCCATTTGATCTATAATTCTTCCCGCTCTAGCATATCCTATTTTTAATTTTCTTTGCAATAGAGAAATTGATGCAGAATCTTCATTCAAAATAATTTCTACAGCATCTGTAAATAGAATATCTGTATCGTCATCTTCAAGATCAATACTCTCTGATTTATCTATGTCTTCTATGATTTCTTCCTTATAATTAGTTTCATTTTTATTTATTAAAAATTTAACTACATTATCGACTTCTTCATCAGAAATAAAAGCTCCTTGAACCCTACTAGGTTTTGCCATTGATGATGGGAAAAATAACATATCGCCTCTTCCTATAAGCTTTTCTGCACCAGATTGATCTAAAATAGTCCTAGAATCGATTTGGCTACTAACAGCAAAAGAAATTCTAGACGGTACATTTGCTTTTATTGTACCAGTAATTACATCCACTGTTGGTCTTTGAGTTGCAATAATTAGATGGATACCACACGCTCTTGCCATTTGAGCTAGTCTGCAAATAGCGTCTTCAACATCATTTGCTGAGACCATCATCAAATCACTTAACTCATCTATAATAATAACAATATATGGTAGTTTTTCAAGTTCATCATTTTTATTTTTCTTATTATAAGCTTTGATATCTCGAACGTGATTTTCTGAAAATATTTGGTATCTTCTTTCCATTTCCCTTACAGCCCAGTTCAAAGCAGCACTTGCCTTTTTTGGATCTGTAACAACCGGTATAGCAAGATGTGGAATATTATTGTATATACTCAATTCGACAACTTTTGGATCAATCAATATAAGTTTTACATCATTTGGATTTGACTTATACAAAATACTCATTATTATGGTATTGATGCAAACAGATTTACCACTACCAGTAGCTCCTGCTATAAGTAGGTGTGGCATCTTATCAACAGAAGTTACAATACATTTCCCAGAAATATCTTTTCCTAAAGCTATTGGCATCAATGATTTTTCTTTTACAAAATTATCAGACATTAAAATCTCTTTTAACATTACAGAATTTTTAACGTCATTTTCTACTTCAATTCCCACTACAGATTTACCGGGAATTGGAGCTTGTATTCTAATTCCACTTGTAGCTAAAGAAAGTGATAGGTCATCTGCTAGATTCACTATTCTTGAGACTTTCACACCTGCCTTAGGCTCTAATTCATAGCAAGTAACCGTAGGACCTCTATCGATTTGAACAACAGTCGCATCTATTGAAAAGTTTTTTAAAGTTTCTTCAATCATTTTTGCTTTCTGTAAAACAGAATCATCATTATCTTCCGCATATTCAGCATTTTTCAAAAGTTCTAATAGTGGAAAAGTATAATTACTTTGTCCAGAAAATTCACCAAAATCTATAACAGAAAGCTGTTCTCCAGATTCTTTTTCATTCGATTTATAATCGTTGAGTTTTGGTTTTGGAGGTTCATATTCTGTAGATTTATTTAAATCAGACTTTTCTTTAATAGGATTTTTAGAAATTCTTTCTTTTATAGGTTTATTTTGCTTAATCTCGTGTGATTTTTCGATACTTTTATTTTTTTTGTTCTTTTTATTTTTTGTTTTTATATCTATTAATGTCTTTTTAACAAAAGTAAAAATTTCTTGAAATAACTCTTTTAAAGTTAAATTCATTATTGCAGATATAAAAAACAAAGAACAAAAAACGAGTGCAACATATAAACCTATGTAGCCTATAGCAATGTTTAATATTGATGCTATAATAGCTCCAATTACTCCAATACCACTGTAGTCATTTGCTAAATTTAAATTCAAATCAATCCTTTGATTAATATTAAGATTTGGATAGTTTGATATATTAATTAAACTCATTACGAATATTGAAGAAACAGCCAATATATAAGTAATTCTTCTTAGTTTATTTCCATGGTTTATATCAGATATCGTCGATATTGTATACAGTATACCTAATGATATAAAAACGTATGAAAAGATGCCAAAAGTATTAAAGTATATATTTTTTACAATAATTCCCAAAACACCAACTCTACTACTAGCCATAAAAATAAGTGAAATAATTAACACTAATATAATTATTAATTTTGTCGAAGATTTAGCATTTTTTTTGCTATTAGATTTTGATTGAGTTTTGTTTCGTGATTTAGTATTTCTAGCCATAATTAGTAGCCTGTATGGCCAAATCCGCCATCATTTCTATCTGTTTCATCTAGTACTTCAACTTCCTCAAATTGAATATTTTCGTATTTTTGAAGTATCATTTGACAAATTCTATCCCCAGATGAAATTGTATATTCCTCATTCGACAAATTGACTACAGGAATTTTTAATTCTCCTCTGTAATCACTGTCTATAGTACCAACACAATTTATCAGAGTTATTCCATGTTTAATACTCAAACCACTTCTTGGTCTGATTTGAACCTCATAACCTTCTGGAATTGCAATATATATTCCAGTAGGTACAAGAGTTCTTTCAAGTGGTTTTAAAGTTATATCATTTTCAGTATAAGCTCTCAAATCCATACCACTAGACCCAATTGTTGAATATTTTGGTAGAGGGTTATTAGATTTATTAATTATTTTAACTTTCATAATGTCCCCTTTCAAAAATATAGTTGAGTAATAAAATTACTCAACTATTAATTATTTATCTTCTATATTTTTATCTTCAGATTTTTTATCAAAATTCTTCTTTTCTTTTCTTTCTGGTTTTGGTAAAAGAGCTTTTCTGGACAGTGTCATCTTACCTTGTTCATCAATATCCATAAGTTTTACCATTATTTCATCGTTTTCTTTTAAAACATCTTCAACTTTATTAGTTCTTTCATGTGCTATATTAGATATGTGAAGAAGACCTTCTTTTCCAGGTAATATTTCAACAAAAGCACCAAAATTCATAATCTTAGTAACTCTTCCTAAATATTTTTCACCGACTTCAGGTTCTCTAACTATTTCTTTAATCATATCTATGGCTCTTTGAGCACTTTCAGTGTTTTCACCAGCTACTGTAATTTTACCATCATCTTCGGTATCAATTTTCACGCCAGTCTCATCAATTATTTTATTTATTACTTTTCCACCTGGTCCAATAACTTCTCTTACTTTTTCAGGTGCAATATTAATTACCATAATTCTAGGAGCATACTTTGAAATTTCTTTATTTGGTTCACTTATACATTCGTTCATTAATGATAATATATGAAGTCTACCAACTCTAGCTCTTTCTAAAGCTTCAGTTAATATTTCTTCAGAAATTCCAGTAATTTTAATATCCATTTGCAATGCAGTTATACCATCTTTTGTACCTGCAACTTTAAAATCCATATCTCCTAAGTGATCTTCTAAACCTTGAATATCAGAGAGAATTACAACATTATCATCTTCCTTAATCAATCCCATGGCAATACCTGCAACAGGTTCTTTTATTGGAACACCTGCATTTAATAAACTAAGTGTTGAACCACAGACAGATGCTTGAGAACTAGAACCGTTTGAACTTAATACTTCAGATACTACTCTTATTGTGTATGGGAATTCTTCTTCTGATGGAATTACAGGTAATAGAGCTCTTTCAGCTAAAGCGCCGTGACCAATTTCACGTCTACCTGGACTTCTTAAAGGTCTTGCATCCCCAACAGAGTAAGGTGGGAAGTTGTATTGATGCATATATCTTTTATCTTCTTGTTCAATTAGTCCATCTAATACTTGTGCATCGGATGGAGTTCCTAATGTTGTAACAGATAAAACTTGAGTTTGACCCCTTTTAAACAAACCTGAACCATGTGGTCTAGGCAATATATCAACATCACAAGTTATTTCTCTAATTTGATCAAGTTTTCTATTATCAGGTCTGATATGATCTTCTAATATTAAACGTCTTACTTCTGCTTTTTCTAAATCATCGTATACAGTAGAAACTTTTGAAGCTATACTTTCATCATATTTTTCAACAAAATGATCCACTACATCTTTTTTAAGAGTATTAATGTGATCTTCTCTATCTAATTTATCTTCATTAACTGTAATTTTCTTTAAATCTTCAATACAGTATGATTTTACTTCTTCATCTAACTCTACATTTTTTTCTGGTTGAACGAATTCTTGTTTTGGTTTTCCGCATTCTTTTTGAATTGATTCAATAAATTCACAAATTTTCTTGATTTCTTCATGTGCTCTAAGAATAGCTTTTAACACTTGTTGTTCAGTAATATTATTACATCCAGCTTCAACCATCATGATAGCATCTTTAGTACCAGCTACAGTTAATTCAAGATCAGACTTATCTCTTTGTTCTTGCGTAGGATTTATAATAAATTCACCATCAATCATTCCTACAGCTACAGAACCAGTAGGTCCTAAGAAAGGAATATCCGAAATGCTCAATGCGATAGATGATCCTATCATAGCTAAAATATCGGGAGTATTATCTTGATCCACAGAAAGTGCAGTAGCTATAACTTGTACATCATTATGATATCCTTCAGGGAATAATGGTCTTAAAGGTCTATCGATTAATCTAGCAGTTAATGTAGCTTTTTCACTAGGTCTACCTTCACGCTTTATAAATCCTCCTGGGATTTTTCCTACAGAATAAAGTTTTTCTTCAAAATCGCATGTTAATGGGAAGAAATCAACTCCCTCACGTGGCTCTTTTGATCCTACAGCAGTAACTAGAAGTACAGTTTCTCCAGATTGAATTAAACATGCTCCATTAGCTTGTTCAGCAACTTTTCCAATCGTAACTTCTATTTTTTTACCGCATAAATCATATTCATATTTTTTTATCATATATTCTCCTTATAAATAAAAAGAGCGGAAAAACCCGCTCTTTCAATTATCTTCTAATGTTTAATCTTTTAATTAAATCACGGTATCTTTCAATGTCTTTATTGCTAAGATAGTTAAGAAGATTTCTTCTTTTACCGATCATTTTGAAAAGACCTCTTCTTGAATGATGATCATTCTTATGAGACTTTAAATGTTCAGTTAAGTAGTTTATTCTGTAAGTCAATAAAGCTACTTGAACTTCTGGAGAGCCAGTGTCTCCTTCTTTTGTTTGGTATTCTTTGATTATTTCTTCTTTGATTTCTTTGTTATACATAATTTCCTCCATAAATTTTAATATTCACCATTACAGCGATATCGTTGAGGTTTCGAATATCAATGTAACAGTAGTACTTATTTATATTATCATATAATCTTCTAATTGTAAATCTAAATCTTGGTTTTTTGCAAAATTATAATCGCTTTTTAATTTATTGATAAGTTCAATCTCAGAATTAAATTTTACATTATCTCTTATTTTTTTTATGAATACTAATGTCAAAATTTTTCCATACAAATCACCTTTAAAGTCTAAAATATGAGTTTCAATTTTAACATCATGCTCATCGTAGGTAAGATTTTCTCCTACAGAAGTTATGCCTTTGTATATTTTGTTATCATAAATAACATTAGTATAATAAACTCCTTCTGCTGGTATAATATATTCTTTGCATTCCAAATTGGCAGTAGGATAACCTAAATTTCTTCCTCTATGTTTACCATCGACGACAATTCCCATAATACTAAATGGTCTGTAGAGCATTGAATTAGCATTCTCAACGTCTCCACTCATTAAAAATTTACGAATTGTTGTCGATCTAATAGGTACACTTTTAATAAATTGGTCATCTATAGTGTAGAGCTTATAATTAAAAACTTTTTGAAAATCTTCTAAAGTAGATACATTACCAGATGCATTAATTCCGAATTTGAAATCTTTGCCCACAACTAAATTTTTGAAATTAGTATGTTCTTTTACATAATCTAAAAACTCTTCAGGCTTAAGGGATAAAAAAGCTTTATCAAATGACTTGATTAAGCAGTAATCTACATTCATTCTTTTTAATATATTTATTTTATCATCCGTTGTTAATATGTTTTTAAACTTATCATCTTCTAAAATTTCTGAAGTATGTGACTTGAATATAATAACCCCTGATTTACCTAAGCTAACACATTTATTTATAAGTTTTTGATGTGCTAAATGTAATCCGTCAAAATTTCCTAAAGTGATAGCATCAATATTAATTTTTACGTTATCTTTGTCTAAATCAATTATTTGCATATATCAAATACCTTATTCATTTTTAAAATATTATCTTCAATACTGCCGATTCCAATAAATTTATTCTTACAAACTACTTTGACATTATCAATGTTTTCGTGGTTGATGTTCACTCTAACACCATTGGTAATTTTTTTATATAAATTATCATCAAGTTCGATAGATTTCATTTCTGTCAAACTTTCGTAGACTGAAAATGATACATCTTCAATGTTACATTTTCTAAGCGACTCTATTTTTACTGAATCTTTTATGTCGAAACCTCCAGAATTTACTCTGATAAGTGATTTCATGTATGCTAATCTATCTAATTTTTTGGCAATATCTTCAATCAAAACTCTAATATACGTTCCCTTAGAACATCTAACTTTGATTATACATGAATTTTCTAGAAGATGTAATGGTTCAATATTATAAATTGTAATTTTTCTGGATTTCCTCTTAATTTCTTTGTTTTCTCTTGCGTATTCATAAAGTTTTTTTCCATTTACTTTAACCGCGGAATACATCGGAGGTACTTGTTCAATGGTTTTACCATTTAAATCATCTAAAATTTGTTTTAATTTTTCTTTATCGTATGTTTTCTCAGAAAAACCTGTGACATTACCAGATAAATCAAGAGTATCTGTACTTGTACCAAAACACATTTCAAATATATATGTTTTACCATATTCCATTAGATATTCTGTTATTTTAGTTCCTTTTCCAACGCCTAATAACAAAACTCCGGTAGCGTCAGGATCTAGAGTACCAGCGTGTCCGATCTTCTTAGTTTTTAAAATTCCTTTACATATAGAAACAACATCTTGAGATGTATATCCCTTTTCCTTAAAAACATTAATTACACAATCCATATCTATCAATTTCTTCTTTTATTTTATTTGAAACTGTCTCAAAATCCCCTGTAATTCTTGTAGCAGCAGCATTCTTATGACCACCTCCACCAAGATTTTTGGCAATTAATCCTACATCAATATTTCCCTTGCTTCTGAAACTTACCTTGTACTCATTTTCAGTTTGTTGTTTAATTAATACTGATATTTTGATTTTGTCAGTATCTCTGAAAGTATTAATTACACTATCAATATCTGAAATTTCAACATTGTACTTATTTAATTGATCTATCATTACAAAACCAATTGCAACATAATCATTATAAATTTCAGTCTTGGATAAGATTTCATTTTCTAAAAGTTGTGCTTCAAATTTTTTTGATTGATAAATTAATTCATTGATTTTCATCATGTCAGCACCATTTTCAACTAATTTAGAAGCTTTAGCTAATGTATCTGCAGTTGTAGCAGAATATAAAAATCTTCCAGTATCAGTTGAAATTCCTGTTAAAAGTGACATCGAAATTTCTTCATCAATTGGTAGATTTACTTCGTTTATTACATCAAATACTAATTCGCAAGTTGAGCTATATCCTTTTTTTACTATGTTAACGTCACCGTAAAACTCATTACTTTGATGATGGTCAATATTTATTCTGTATTTTGCTTTGTTAAATAACTCATCAATCTTACCTAATCTCTCATAATTAGCACAATCTAGACAAATTATCATATTAATATTAATATCTGTATTATCTGATAGCAAATCCAAATTAGGAAGAAATTTTAAATTTTCAGGAATTTTGTCAAACTCAATAGGATATACCTTTTTCCCTAAATTTAGTAAACTTTTTGATAAAGCAGTTAGTGAGCCTAAGTTATCACCATCTGGGTCTAAGTGAGAAATTAGAGCAATTGAATTTGCATCCTTCAATTGCTCTTTAAATTTCAAGATTTCATCATTAATCTTCATTATAATTTTCCTCGTGAATTGATTTTATTAGATTTTCAATATGCATACTTTGCTCACTAGTTTCATCAATTTTGAAAATCAGTTGTGGCACATGTCTTAAATCTACACTTTCACCAATTTGTTTTTTTAAGAATCCTTTTGCTTTATTCAATCCTTCAAGAGTTTGTTTTTTCTTTTCATCATCGCCTATTACCGCTATATATACTGTAGCAAAACTCAAATCATTTGTTACTTTTACGTCTGTAACAGAAACATTTAGTTTGTCAATCCTAGGATCTTTTAGTGAATTAATTATAGAACTTGAAATAACTTTTTTGATTTCTGATGAAATTCTTCTTACTCTTTTAATATTCATAATTCTCCTATCTTTGTACTTCGTTTAGTACATATGCTTCCAGTACATCTCCTGGTTTAATGTCATTATAATTTTCTAAACCCATTCCGCCTTCGTAGCCTTGAGTTAATTCTTTAACATCGTCTTTATATCTCTTCAAAGAAGAAATAGGACCTTCGAAAATTAATATTTCATCTCTCAACAAACGAACGACAGCATTTCTTGTTACTTTTCCTGTATTAACATACACACCGGCAACAGTACCCACTCCCGGTACTTTGAACGTATCTCTAACTGTAGCTCTACCTAAAACTTCTTCTTGATATTGAGGTTTTAACATACCAGTGATTGCATTTTTTACATCTTCTATGGCATCATATATAACTCTATATGTTCTGATTTCTATAGATTCATTTTTTGCCATATCCAAAGCCACTTGAGTTGGTCTTACATTAAATCCGATTATTATAGCACTTGATGCAGATGCTAAGTTAACATCAGATTCAGTAATACCACCGACAGCACCGTGAATTATATTAACTTTTACTTCATCATTGCTTAATTTTATTAATGATTGTTTAATAGCGTCAATTGTACCTTTAACATCAGTTTTTATTATAATATTAAGATCTTTAGTTTCTCCGTCTGAAATTTTTCCAAATAACTCGTCTAAGTTCACGTTTGAAGAAGACTTGATTTGTTCTTCACGGTTATGGTCTTTTATTTTTTGAGCATAATTTCTAGCTTCTTTTTCATCTTTGACAGCGTATATCATATCGCCAGCTTCAGGTACTTCGTTTAAACCTAAAATCAATACTGGTGTTGAAGGACCTGCTTTTTTAACTTGCTTTCCTTGATCATTAAACATAGCTCTGATACGACCACTTGCTTGTCCACTAAATACCATATCTGAATGTTTTAGAGTACCTTTTTGCACCAAAATTGTAGCAGTTGGACCTCTTCCCTTGTCTAACTGAGCTTCAATTACAGTACCTACAGCAAGTCTATTTGGATTAGCTTTTAGTTCTTCCATTTCTGCGACCATTAAAATCATTTCAAGTAATTCATCAATACCTTCACCTGTTCTAGCAGAAACTGGAACTAAAACTGTATCTCCACCCCAGTCTTCAGGTACCAATCCATTTTCAGCTAATTCAGTTTTTACTCTTTCGATATTAGCATTTTCTTTATCTATTTTATTAACAGCGACAATTATTGGAACGCCTGCAGCTTTTGAGTGATTTATAGCTTCCACAGTTTGAGGCATTACACCATCATCTGCAGCAACTACCAATATTGAAACATCTGTTACTTGTGCCCCTCTACTTCTCATTGCTGTAAAAGCTTCGTGACCTGGTGTATCTAAAAATACTATTTTTTTGTCGTTAACTCTAATAGTATACGCACCTATATGTTGTGTAATTCCTCCGGCTTCTCTACCAGCTACTCTAGAATTTCTAATTCTGTCAAGTATAGATGTTTTACCATGGTCAACGTGTCCCATTACAGTGATGACAGGTGGTCTTTCTTTTAAATCCTCATCCTTATCTTCAAAATCTAGGTTAAACACGTCATCGTCATCAAAATCTTCGACTTCATCTTGTTCAACGATAACATTGAATTCACCAGCTACTAAACTAGCAGTATCAAAATCAATTTCTTGGTTTTGATTTGCCATTATACCTAATTCCATTAGTTTCATTATTAATTCACTAATAGATACACTTATTTTTTCAGATAAATCTTTTACTGTAATTGTAGGTTGAATAATAAATTTCTTAGGTTCTTTTGGCTCATTCTTGATGACCTCTTCTTTTTTATTTTTATTATAATTTTTATTATTTCTATTGTTCTTGTTATTTGTATTATTTTTATTATTGTTAGAATTTTTATTTTTGTTATTTTTAAAATTCTTATTCTTTTTCTTATCTTTAGAATCATGCTTTTCATTCATTTCAGATTTGTTTTTATGTTTTATCTTATCGAAATGAGATACAGATTCATCATCATTATTTCTTGGATGTTTTGGTTTAAATCTTTTTTTAGAATTATCATCTTGTTTATTAGCTTCAGTATGCGATTTACTTTCCACGTTTTCTTTTGAAATTTTATTTACATCTTGTCTATTTTCTTTTTTTGAATTACTGTTCTTTTGATTATTTTGAACTTTTTTTGGTTTTTCATAAAAAGATTTAACTTTTGATATTTGGTCTTTATCTAATGTTGACATGTGACTTTTAACTTCTATTTTGTTTTCTTTTAATTTGTTCATTAAGTCTTTTGTTGAAACATTCAATTGTTTTGCCAATTCATATACTCTTATCTTTTCCATACAAAGACCTCCTTTTGATTAATCTTCTACATGGTTAATTAACTCCTCATATATAAGTGCGTCTACATCTGTTTTTAAAACCTGATTTAGTCTTCTGTTTTTCTTTGCCTTGTTTATACATTTTAAATCCTTGCATAAATAAGCCCCTCTGCCATTTTTCTTATTTGTCAAATCTACAGAAACTCCGTCTTCTTTATTAAAAACAACTCTCATTAGTTCTTGCTTTGGTTTATTTTCACCACAAACAACACATTTTCTTAAAGGAATTTTTTTAGTTTTCATTTAATACTCCAAAACTTAAATACATTTAATTTTCAGAATCTTCTGCAATTTCAGTGTTTTCGGATTCTAAAGAATTATCTTCTTCAGTATCCTCAATATCTTCAATTTCTTCAATTTCTTCTATATCATCTGATTCATGATATTTAATTTTATCAAAAACTTTTTCTTTATCTTCATCTCTAACTTCAATACCATTAGATTCTAGAAAATCTACTTCTCCATCGAATTCAACAGACAAGCTACCATCACCATAAGATTCTAAGTATTGGTTGAGTCCTTTGATGTCTATTTTCCAGTTCGTTAACTTAGCTGCAAGTCTAGCGTTTTGTCCTTCTTTTCCTATAGCTAAAGATAATTGATCTTCTGAAACAATTACACGGCATATTTTTTGAGCTTCGTCAATGAATGTAGCTATAACTTCAGATGGACTTAAACTATTAGATATGAAAGTATTAATATCTTTTGACCAAATAACAATATCAAGTTTTTCGCCATTCAACTCATCCACAATAGACTTAACTCTGGTTCCACTGAAACCTACACATGAGCCAACTGGATCAACATTTTCATCATTACTGAATACCGCGATCTTAGTTCTTGAGCCAGGTTCCCTTGCAACGCTAAAAATCTCAACAGTTCCATCATTTATTTCCGGAACTTCTAATTCAAATAATCTTTTTATTAGAGAATTATCTGTCCTTGATAATATTATTTGAGCTCCTTTTGTAGTGTTCTTGACCTCTTTAATAAAAAGTTTTAATCTTTTGTTAGGAGTATATTCTTCAGATTTTATTTGTTCTGAAACTGGTATTATACCTTCTACTCTACCCAAATCTATATAGACAATTCCACGTTCAACACGTTGAACTGTTCCAGTGATTATTTCTTTTTCTCTGTCAATAAATTCGTTATAAATATTATCACGTTCTGCATCTTTTAGTTTTTGAATAACAATATTTCTAGCAGTTTGAGCAGCTATTCTTCCGAAGTTTTTAGGTGTTATTTCAATTTTCACTTTATCACCTAAATCGTATTTACGTTTAATAGTCTTAGCTTCTTCTAAACTTATTTCAGTATTTTTGTCTTCAACATTTTCAACAACAGTTTTGATTGCATATAAATTCACCTTACCGTTGTCTCTATTTATGTTAACTTCTACAGAACTTTCTTCGTTTTCATGGTCTTGATAATCAAAATTTTTCTCATAGCTTTTAATCAATGCTTTTTCTAAAGCATCGAAAACAACTTCTCTTGGTATTTTTTTTGATTTTTCTAATTCATCAAGAGCTTTTATAAAATCATTGTTCATATATTACTATCAATCGAATAACGAAAGCTTAATCGATGATATATTACTCCTTTCAATTTTAATTTGATTTTTTTCTAATTCCAAAGATATTTCTTGATCATTGAAATCTTTTAAAATACCTTTGAACTCTTTCTTACTATCTAATTTTTGATATAAATTTACTATTACAACATTCCCTAAATTTTTTTTGAAATCTTTATCTCTAGTAAATGGTGTAGTTATATCTACTGATGCAATTTCTAAATAATAGGGATCTGAAATAGGATCTATTTCGTCTAATTTGTCAGTTATTCTATTATTTATTAACTCACAATCATCAATTGATATTAGACCTTCATCCTTTTCAATGTAAAAAGTCAAAATATTTTTTCCATTTTGATTTGAATATTCTACATCATAAAAGTCGATTCCAGTATCTTCAATTAAAGGGCTGAGATCATTATTCATAAGTTCCCTAAGATATTTCTTATTCATATATCTCCTTTTCGTAAATTATTTAAATAAATAAGAGTGGGATTCCCCACTCTTAGCCACAATTTATTCTAAACTAATTGTATCATAATTAATCATAATAATCAAACTATCTTCTATTTCTTAAAGACAAAGGCTTATCAATTATTTCTTTCATAATGATAGCTTTTTTTAATTCATCTTTATGTTTAAATTCATCATTAATCTCAACTCTAATCAATTCTAATTCGTCGTTTTTTTCTTCGAAAAAATCTTTATCAATTAATTTTTGATTTTCTTTTCTATTATTTGTTTGCTCAAAATTATTGATATTATTTTGATTGTATTGAGAATTGTTTGATTTATTATAAGATAATTTGGTATTTGATTTATCTTTTCTTAAATCTTCTAATGTCTTTTTCTTGCGATAATCCTTACGGTTAAAGTTTTTTTGGTAACGTCTAGAACTACTCATGTGAATAAAATAATTAGCGAAAAACTTTACAACTATTATCGTAATTACAAGAGATAGAAAAGAAAACATTACTTATCATCCTCTTTAATTTTTTCGCTATTTCCAGAAATAGCCTGTCTCATCTCAGTATCACTTATAATATTTTTCATATTATAATAATCCAAGACTCCCAAATTACCAGATTCTAAAGCTTTAGCTATAGCTAGTGGAACCTTTGATTCACTTTCAACTACTTTTGCTCTCATTGAACGAACTTCTGCTATCATTTCTTGTTCTTTTGCAACAGCCATAGCTCTTCTTTCTTCTGCTTTTGCTTGAGCAATTCGTTTGTCCGCCTCTGCTTGATCTGTTTGTAGTTTCGCTCCAATATTTCTTCCTACATCGACATCTGCTATATCAATAGAAAGTATTTCAAATGCAGTTCCTGAATCCAATCCTTTGTTCAATACAGTTTTTGAGATTGAATCTGGATTTTCAAGAACAGATGTATGAGATTCTGATGAACCTACAGTAGTTACAATACCTTCACCAACTCTAGCTATTATAGTTTCTTCTCCTGCACCACCAATTAATCTTTCAATGTTTGCTCTAACAGTAACTTTGGCCTTAACAATAACTTCAATACCGTTCATTGCAACTGCTGCAATGTTTGGAGTTTCAATTACTTTTGGGTTAACAGAAACTTGTACTGCTTCTAATACATTTCTACCAGCTAAATCAATAGCTGCTGCTCTTTCAAATTCTAACTCAATATCTGCTCTTTGTGCAGCGATTAATGCATTTACTAAAGTATTTACATTACCACCTGCTAGATAATGCGCTTCAAGTTGATTAGTAGTTAGATTTAATCCTGCTTTTGTTGCTTTTATAAGTGGATTTATAATGTTTTTAGGAATAACTCTACGTAATCTCATACCAATTAATTGTGAGATTTTAACGTGGACTCCTGAAAACTGAGCAGTAACCCATAAACCTACAGGAACTAACGAAAAGAATACTAATAGCAATATAACTATTAATATAGGTAATAAAAATGGAATTTCAAATGGCATTTTACACTCTCCTTACTATAATTTTAAAATCTTTTATTTCACTAACAACAACTTCGCACCCTTTCGGAATAAAATCTCCCCTAGTAATAGCGTCAATATAATCGCCATCTATTTCGATTTTGCCGCTCGGCCTCAAAGGTGTTATAGTAATTCCTTTTTTGTTCAAGTATTTTTTTGATGACTGAGTAAATGATTTTGAATTAGTTTCATTTAAAACAAATTTATTGAATTTACTTGAGTCAAAATCTTTACTTAAAAATACTAATATAAACAAAACATCAATTGTTATGGCAATAACTACTGTCAAAAATGCTAGGTACAGATTATTAATAATCATGCTTATTCCTACAATTATTGATAAGACACCCACAATTCCAGCAATAAAACCACCTGGAACTATTAGTTCTAATCCTACGAATAAGAGCCCTATTAAAAATACTAATATACCCACTATGTTGATATCACCGTGATTATAATAAGACAAAATAAATAGAACAGAAAAAACAGCAGTTAGAACACCGTATTTAATCTTCTTATTTGATAACATAAGCAGTGTGATACAAATAAATGTTACTGCTAAAAAAATCATACTTAAAATATGATTAGAAAATATATCCATAGAAAACGATAACACCTCCTAAATAATCTTTATAACACAATTATACACTAAATAAAGCAATAAAAAAAGATTCCTATAAGGAATCTTTCATTAAATATCAATTTCATTAGAAATTTCTTTTTTTTCTTTTAGCTGCTTCAGATTTTTTCTTTTTCTTTACGCTAGGCTTTTCATAATGTTCTCTTTTTCTATATTCAGATAAAACTCCAGATCTAGCACATTGTCTTTTAAATCTTTTTATAGCATTATCTAATGATTCGTTTTCTCCTACTTTAATTTCTGACATGGTTTCCCTCCCCTCTTTATTGCAAGAATGCTCACAAAAGAGCAGAATTTATACCAAAATAGTATAACACAATTCTAATAAAATAACAATATTTTTATGGCCAGCTAAGTTTTTTCTTACCTAACACGTGAAAATGCATGTGATGTACTGTTTGTCCACCATCTTCTCCACAGTTATTTACTATTCTATAGCCAGACTTATCAATATCGAACTCTTTTGCTAGTTTTGCAATTACTTCAAATATATGAGCAACAATTTGTGAATTTGATTCATCAATATCATTAGCACCAGAAATGTGTTCTTTAGGTATAACTAAAAAATGTACTGGAGTAACAGGATTGATGTCGTGAAAAGCGTATACCAAATCATCTTCATATATTTTTTTAGAAGGTATTTCTCCATTAACTATTTTACAAAATACACAGTCCATGACTCGCCTCCGGTGTTATTATACCAAAAAATATTTAACTTTTCAATTATTCACACACAAGTTCTTCATTTTCTCTTCTATTGCATACGACGTCTATTATTTTATTAGAAAGATTTGGATTATATTCTCTTCTTACTCTTATATAATTTGTTGTATATCCTTTAATATATCCATCATCATTTTTTGATTCAAACAATACTTTTATTGGCTCATTTAACATATTATCTAAAAATTTGTCTGTATAGTATTTTGATTTTTCTATTAGTAGTTTACTTCTCTCTTTTTTTACAACTCCGGATACTTGATTTTTCATTTTACTTGCTACAGTGCCTTTTCTATTTGAATATTTAAACACATGTATTTTTGAAAATTGAATCTTATCAACAAAGTCTAATGTTTTTTCAAAGTCTTCATCAGTTTCTCCAGGAAAACCAACTATTATATCTGTAGTAATTGCAGCATTTGGGTAATATTTTCTTATTAAATTGATAGTTTTTTCATACAAATCTGTATCGTATTTTCTATTCATAGATTGAAGTATTGAATCAGAACCGCTTTGCAAAGATAAATGAAAATGATCACAAAATTGTTCCACTTTACTTAATCTATCTAAAAATTGCTTGTCGACAATTCTTGGCTCTAATGAACTCAATCTTATTCTCTTTATTTTATCAATTTGTCCGATATCTTCTATTACATCAATTAAACCAATATCATCATTTTCTAAGTCTTTTCCGTATGACGCTACGTGGATGCCTGTCAGTACAATTTCTTTGAAACCATTATCTGCTAATCTTTTTGCTTCTAAAACAATATCTCTAATATTTCTAGAACGTATAGGTCCTCTCGCGTAAGGAATTATACAGTACGAACAAAATTGACTACAACCTTCTTGTATTTTAATATAAGCTCTTGTCATAGAATGCTCTGTATTTATAGTTAATTCTTCAAATTCTCTATTCTTACCTATATTTTCGACCTTGTTTATAATTTTATTAGATGATTTTGCTAGTTCACATAGTTCTACGATTTCTTTTCGGTATTTTGTTCCGAGAATTACATTTACACCTTCAATGTTTTCTATTTCATCAGGACTAACTTGAGAGTAACAACCTACAACAGCAATTATTGCATCACTGTTTTCAGATCTAATCTTAGATATTTGTTGTCGACTTTTTCTATCGGACAAATTTGTAACGGTACATGTATTAAGCACAAAAACATCGCAATTATAATCTTCTGTAATCTCATAACCATTTTTCACAAATAATTCAGCCATTGCTTCTGTTTCGTATTGATTAACTTTGCAACCTAATGTTGAAAATTTTACTTTTTTCATTATTTTATATCTCCTAATTCATATTGAATAATACTCAAAGCACAAATTGGAGCTGTATCTGCGCGTAAAATTCTGTTTCCCAATGAAACTGATTTAAATCCTTTTGACTTTAAAAAATTTAAATTTTCTTCAGATAATCCGCCTTCTGGGCCAATGAAAATATTTATATCTTTATAATTTGAATTAGTCAACAAAGATTGAATGCTTTCTGTTTCATTTTCATAGAATACTAAACTTAAACTATTATCTTGATTTGATATTTCATGGATATTAAGTAGTCCTTCTATTTCAGGGATAGATGTTCTCTTTGACTGTTTAGATGATTCTAGTGCGATTTTTTCAAATCTATTCTTTTTTTTAATCCACTTTTTTTCATCTAATTTGACAACAGTTCTTTCAGTTTCTACAAATACAATTCTATTTACTCCCAATTCAGTAGCTTTTTGTATGATATACTCATTTTTATCTGATTTAAGGATACATTGATACAAAGTAATGTTCAAAGGAGATTCATATTGAACGTTATCTTCATCTATTATTTTACAAATTATTTCATCGGGAGTAATATCTTCAATTTTAGTTACAAAAGTTGTATCTCCAATTACTTGATGAATCAAATCACCTTTTGAAAGTCTTAGAGATTTTTTGATATGATTATAATCTTCATCTTTTATTATAATTTTATCATCTATCTTATCTTTGGGATTTCGAAAAGTCCTATACATTTTTGAACCTACTTATTACGCTAATCCATTCACCTTTTTCAGATATTTCTACAATTTCAAGGTTGTTTTTTTCTAAAATATTTACAATGTTATCTCTTTGAGAATTGATCAATCCTGAGCAAATGAAAATACCATCTTTTTCTAATGCTTTTGGTAAATCTGGAATTAAAATGTCTAATACGTTCAATAAAATATTAGCTATTACTACATCGTATTTTTTATCAACTCTATCTAGTAGAGAGCCTTCTACAGCTTTGATATTAGATATTTTATTCAGCTGTGCATTATCTAATGTTGCTTCTACAGCTAATGGATCAATATCTGTAGCAAAAACTTCTTTAGCACCTAATTTTGAAGAAGCTACAGAAAGTATTCCTGATCCACAACCAATGTCTAAAACACTCTTATTATCAAGCTGCAGCTGTTGAAGTTGTTCAATACATAAGTTTGTTGTTTCGTGGAGTCCTGTACCAAATGCCATTCCTGGATTAATTTCTAACACGGTGTGATCTGTTTCGTCTATTTCAATCCAGCTAGGTTTTATAAGAATATTGCCGATATAAAATGGTTCGTAATACTTTTTCCATTCATTAGCCCAGTCCATATCTTCAATTTCTTTGTTTTTACTAATTTGAACATCTATCTTGTTATTGATAGAGAATTCATTAATTTTTGCTTCAATTTCTTCATAATTTACTTTATCATCTTCGTAAAAAGCTTTAATGATGACATTATCATGTGGTGTAAAATCTTCGTCGTCTATTACCACCCAATAAGGTTGATCTTTCTTAAAATCTAAAACATCTTGATAATCATCTATTTGTAAATTTTCTATTCCTAAATCGTATAGTATAGAACTTATGATTTCGTCATATCCTTTTGGACATTTAATATCAAAGCTTAGCCATTTTTCCATTATTCAAACATATCCTTTATTTTATCAAATATTGATTTCTTTTCATTTACATTTAATTCTTGATTCATACTTTCTGAAAATTCAATCAATTTTTCTTTTTGATCTTTATTTATTTTTTTAGGAACAATGATTTTAACAGTAAATAATATGTCTCCTCTTGTATTAGAATTTAAATATGGAACACCCTTTGATTTAAGTTTAAATGTTGTATTTGGTTGAGTTCCTTCTGGAAGTTCAAATTCTTCTATGCCATCTAAAGTTGGAACTTCAATTTTTGAACCAAGTACAGCCTGAGCATATGTGATAGGCATATCAAAAACAATATCATTATTAATTCTTCTGAAAAATTCATGTTCTCTAATCTTTATGATAACATATAAGTCGCCTGGACTACCATTATTTTCGCCATCATTACCTTCTCCCTTTACACTCATGATGGCTCCATTATTTATTCCTTTAGGTATAGTAATGTTTATTGTTTTTCTTTGAACTTCGTATCCTTTACCTTTACAATTTTCACATTTTTCATCGATTACATAGCCTTCTCCATGACATTTATCACATTCAGATTGTTGTGTAAAAATTCCAAAAGGTGTTCTTTTTGTATCGTTTATGATCCCAGTACCATTACATTTATCGCATTTTCTTTTTTTTGTTCCTGGCTTTGCTCCATCGCCATTACAAACATAACATTTTACCTTTTTCTTATAAGAAATTTCTTTTTTGGTACCGTTAATTGAATCTTCAAAATCTATTTCCAGTTCAACTTGAATATTAGAGCCTTTTATAGGGGCATTTGGATTTCTAGAATATGATCTAGAACTAAAACCACCAAATATATCACCGAAAAAATCACCAAATATATCACCGATATCTGAAAATCCTCCACCTGATCCTTGATCAAATATTCTATCTCCGTACATATCGTATTTTTTTCTTTTTTCTTTATCACCTAAAACCTCATATGCTCCGTTAATTTCTTTAAATTTATTTTCAGCTTCAGGATCACCACTGTTTATATCTGGATGATATTTTTTCGCTAATTTTCTATATGATTTTTTTATTTCTTCTTGAGTTGCGTTTTCATTAACCTCAAGTATTTCGTACAAATTTTTCATTATTCACCATCCTAATCTACTGACTTTTCTATTTTACTAAAAGATACAAAAAAATCAAGGGGTAAGAATTTTACCCCTTTTTTAAGATTTTTTAGTTATTATTTATTTTCGTCGTCATCAACAACTTCATAATCAGCATCTACAACATCATCATCTTTTTTAGATTCTTGTGAAGCTCCCGGTTGTTGAGCTGTGTTTTCATATAGTTTAGAACTTAACTTGTACATTTCTTGAGTTAATTCATCTGTCTTAGCTTTAATATCGTTGTTATCTCCTGAGTCTAGGATTGATTTTAAAGCTTCTACTTTTGAATTGATATCAGATTTTTCGGATTCTGAAACTTTGTCGCCTAAGTCTTTGATTGTCTTTTCAACTTGGTAAATTACAGATTCAGCGTTATTCTTTGTTTCAATAGTTTCTTTTTTGTTTTTATCTTCTTCAGCATACTTACTTGCTTCGTCAACTTTTCTCTTGATTTCTTCATCACTCATTTTAGTTGAAGAAGTAATTGTCATAGCTTGTTGTTTTCCCGATCCTAAATCTTTAGCACTTACGTTTACAATACCATTCGCATCAATATCAAATGTTACTTCAATTTGAGGTACTCCTCTTGGGGCTGCTGGAATTTCAGTTAAGTTGAATTGTCCTAACAAAGTATTGTCAGCTGCCATTTCTCTTTCGCCTTGTAGCACTTTGATTTCCACGGATGTTTGACCGTCAGCTGCTGTTGTAAATACTTGAGATTTTTTAGTCGGGATTGTAGTGTTTCTTTCGATTAATTTTGTACATACTCCACCTAAAGTTTCGATACCCAATGATAAAGGTGTAACATCAAGTAACAATAAATCTTTTACTTCACCAGTTAATACTCCACCTTGTAATGCTGCACCAATAGCAACACATTCATCTGGGTTAATATCTTTTTGTGGATTTTTTCCTATTAATTTTTTAACAGCTTCTTGAACAGCTGGAATTCTTGTAGAACCACCAACTAATAATACTTTTTCAATATCGTTGTGACTTAATCCAGCATCTTCTAGTGCTTGTCTTACTGGTTTTAAAGATTCTTCAACCAAGTCAGATGTTAATTCATCAAATTTTGATCTTGTAATATCCATATTTAAATGAACTGGAGTTCCATTTACTGCAGAAATAAATGGTAAGTTAACATTAGTAGAAACTCTTGTAGATAGTTCTTTCTTAGCGTTTTCTGCTGCATCTTTAAGTCTTTGTTTAGAAGTAGCATCTTTTCTTAAATCTACACCATTTTGTTTCATGAATTCATCTGCAAGATAGTTTAATAATTTTTCATCAAAATCATCTCCACCTAGTCTGTTATTACCACGTGTAGCTAATACTTCAAATACGCCATCTCCAACTTCAAGGATTGAAACGTCGAATGTACCACCACCTAAGTCATAAACCATAACTTTGTGTTGATCAGTTTCTTTATCAATACCATAAGCCAATGCAGCCGCTGTTGGTTCGTTGATTATTCTTTTTACGTTTAAACCAGCAATCTTACCAGCGTTTTTAGTTGCTTGTCTTTGAGAGTCTGTAAAGTAAGCTGGAACAGTAATTACTGCTTCTGTAACTTCTTCTCCTAAATAACTTTCAGTGTCAGCTTTTAATTTTTGCAAAATCATTGCTGAAATTTCTTCTGGAGAATAATCTTTACCATCAATGTTTACTTTGTATTCAGTACCCATTTCTCTTTTAATTGATGTGATTGTTCTGTCTGGATTTGTAATTGCTTGTCTTTTTGCTGTTTCACCAACTAATCTTTCACCATCTTTAGTAAATGCTACGATTGATGGAGTAGTTCTATTACCTTCAGAGTTAGGAACTATAACAGATTCTCCACCTTCCATAACTGCTACTGCTGAATTTGTTGTACCTAAATCAATACCTATTACTTTACTCATTATAAAATCCTCCTTTTAGATTTTTATCTATATTTAAAATTCTTATTTACTAACTTTGACCATTGCAGGTCTAATACATTTGTTATTCAAAATGTAACCTTTTTGGAATACTTCTATTATCATATCTGAACCCTTATCACTATCTTCAGTAATAACTGCATGATGATAGTTTGGATCAAATTTATCTGAACAATCTACTTCTTCCAATCCAAAATCTTTTAAAGATAAAAGTAGGTTGTCTCTAATTAATTCAACACCGCTAGAGAACTCATCTTTTTCTTGTTTACTACTGATAGCTCTATCTAAGTCATCTATTATAGGTAGAATTTTCAAAATCAAAGACTCATTGGCTAATTCAATAGACTGTTGTCTTTCTCTATTTGTTCTATTCTTATAGTTGATAAAATCCGCTTGTAATCTTTTTAAAGAATCTTTTAAATCTTCTATTTCAGAATTTACAACTTCATCTTTGTCACTTTCGACTTCTCCTTTTACTGACTCATTTTCAGTTTCATTTTTATTTATTTTTTCTTTTTCAAAGTCTTTTTCTCCATTTTTTACATCTTCTGAAGATTGATTTTGCTTCAACTTTTCTTCGTTATCTTTCATAATAATCCCCCCTAATAATTAATCCATTAATTCTTCTAGATAATTTAAACATAGCTTCTATTGAAAGTTCATAATTCATTCTCATGGGAGCAACAATAGCTATAACACCGATGTTATTCTTGTTGAAGAAATAAGAACTCTTGATGATTGTGTTTTCAACAAGTGATTGTTCTTTATTTTCCTCTCCCACTTTAATGTCCAAGAAATTATCTGAAGAATTCAGAATGTTCACTATTTTGTCTTTATCTTCAAGGTATTCTATTATGCTTTTGACTTTGTCTAAGTCGCTGTATTCACTATATTTGAAAATATTTGATAAACCTTCAACGGATACATACATTGAAGATAACTTATCTTTTTCATTTTCAATAATATCGGTAATTGCACCTTTAAAAAGATTATTATATTTGTATTTTGAAGAAAATTCATCTAAATTATCATAAACTTCATTTAAATTTTTCCCTAAAAAAAGTTTCTTCAATAGAAAATTAATCTTAATTAATTCATTTTGTTCTATGACTTGTTCTGATGAAATCACAGTATGATTTAAATCACCAGAATCATATAACGTTAATAAGACATAATTATATTCGCTAATTGGAAGTAACTCTATGTGAGATAAATGCATCCTATCTGATTTTTTTAACATAGAAATAACCGGATACTGAGTTATTTCAGAAATAAACTGAGAAGAAGATTTAATCAATTTCTCAGGTTCAACAATTCTTTCATAGGGTTTTCTTATAGACATCAACGAAGAGCTAGAATCATCAGTTTTATAAAGTTTGTCTAGAATATAATCCACATACAATCTGAAAGCTTTTTGCGATGGAATTCTTCCTGATGAAATATGAGATTGAACTAAATATCCCAAATCACCTAAGTCGCTCATTTCATTTCTGATAGTTGCTGGACTGAAACCAATATTATAATTCTTTGATAAAACTCGAGATCCTATCGGCTGAGCAGTCTTTATATAATTGTCTATGGTAGCGAGTAAGATATTAAATTTTCTTTGTGTTAAATTTTCATTCAAGACCTCACCTCTTTTTTTGTTAGCAACCTATTACCTTGAGTGATAATAAAATTATACACTACGATTTATACTGTGTCAAGTGTTATACTAAAAAATCTACGAAAAAACTATTTGACACGAAAAAGCCTTGATTTGTAAAGCTTATATGGTTGTTGTTTAAAGTTAACAATCCTTTATTAATCCAGTTATCGATTAATTTTTTGTTATTCGTGTATAAATTTATGCCAAATTTTTCAAAGTATTCTTTTAAATCTAATCCATCCTTTAATCTCATATTAGTTATTATGAATTCAAATTCTCTTTTTTCTAAATCAATTTTCTCAGAAAAACTAATAGGCTTTTCATTTTTCAAGATTTTTTTCTTGTAATCGGGGTAGAAAAACTCATTTGTATATCTCAGTTGATTTAAATATCCAGATGAAGATAAACCAAATCCGTAATACTGCTCGTCTTTCCAATAAATCTTGTTGTGAATGGATTCAAAATTATCTTTTGCAAAATTAGAAATTTCGTAGTGTTTGTAATTTTCTAATCCATTACAAATCTTCATATACATTTCGTATTCTATATCATCATTTCTATTTATGTCTTTATAGTTTTTGTAAAATTTTGTTCCAGGTTCTAATATCATGTTATACCAAGAAACATGGTTTGGATTAAGTTTTCTAATATAATAAAGATCATTATCTAGAGACTCTAAGGTTTGATTTGGAAATCCAAATATTAAATCAATTGAAATATTATCAATGTAATCTTTAATTATTTCAAATGACTTAAAAACATCCGATACTGTATGCTGTCTTCCTAAAAATTTGTTGTACTCATTATAAAAAGATTGAACGCCCAATGATATTCTATCTATACCAACTTTTTTATAGTTTTGTATTTTTTCTTTTGTGACGAATTCTGGATTGCATTCAATAGTAAATTCCTTTAATTGTAAATTAAAACAGCTATCTATTACGTTATAGGTTTTTTCAATATATTTAGAATCGACAAGATTTGGTGTTCCTCCTCCTAAATAAATGGTATCTATTCTGTCATTAGGATTTTTGTACATATTTATTTCTTTTTGTAACAAATCAAAGTATTCATCAATTCTTTGGTTTTGTTTCGTCATTGTTGAAAAATCACAATAATTACACTTATAAGCACAAAAAGGTATGTGAATATAGATTCCTTTCATAACTCCTCCTATAAAAATAAGCCAAACTTTCGCTTGGCTTAACAAATTTAATTTCCTTCATCATATTTTAAGACTGATAAGAAAGCTTCTTGAGGAACATCTACGCTACCTACAGATCTCATTCGCTTTTTACCTTCTTTTTGTTTTTCTAATAGTTTACGCTTTCTAGTTATATCTCCACCGTAACACTTAGCAAGTACATCTTTTCTGTATGCTTTTATAGTTTCTCTTGCGATAATTTTATTTCCTATTGCAGCTTGTACAGGAATTACAAATTGATGTCTTGGTATTTCATCTTTAAGTTTCGTTACTATTTTTCTTGCTCTTTCATAAGCTAAATCTTCGTGAACAATTAATGTTAACGCGTCAACTTTTTCTGAATTAATCATTATTTCAAGTTTAATTAAATCAGATTTTTCATAACCAATTAATTCATAATCCAAAGATGCGTAACCTCTTGTTTTTGATTTTAAAGCATCATAGAAATCATAAATCACTTCATTTAATGGTAATTTGTATTTTATTGTTACTCTTTTTTCATCAAGGTAAGTCATATCTATGAAAGTTCCTCTTTTTCCTTGACAAAGTTCCATAATTACCCCGACATAATCTGTAGGAGTCATGATTTCTGCATGAACAACAGGCTCTTCAACATAATCAATTTCAGTTTCCTTAGGGAAATTTGTAGGATTTTGTATTTCTACTTCAGTTCCATCTTTTTTATGAACTTTATATATTACACTTGGTGCAGTGGCGATGATATCTAAGTCAAATTCTCTGTCTAATCTTTCTTGAATAATTTCCATGTGCAACAACCCTAAAAATCCACATCTTAATCCAAAACCTAGTGCGATTGATGTTTCATTTTCAAATGTCAAAGCTGCGTCATTAACTTGAAGTTTTTCTAGTGCATCTCTTACAGAATTGAAATCTTCACCTTCAGCAGGATAAATACCACAATAAACCATTGGTGTAACTTGTTTATATCCCTCCAGAGGTTTATCTACAGGATTGTTTTTATCTGTTATAGTGTCACCTACTCTAGCATCTTTTACATTTTTGATACTGCAGACAACATATCCTACATCTCCAGCGCTAATTTCATCTGTGCTTATCATTCCGGAAGATGTATAACCGCATTCAGTAACTTCAAATGATTTGTTAGTAGACATCATTAAAATTTCAGATCCTGGCTTTATACAACCATCAAAAACTCTAACATAAACAACAACACCTTTGTAAAAATCGTAATATGAATCAAATATCAATGCCTTTAAAGGTTTATTTTCGTCCCCAACTGGAGCAGGAACATTGTTTACTATGTCTTCTAATACATCTACTATATTTATTCCTTCTTTTGCTGATACTGCTGGAACATTTTCAGCATCTAATCCAATAATATCTTCTATTTCCTTTTTTGCAAAATCAATGTCGGCACTTGGCAAATCTATCTTATTTATTACAGGCAAAATTTCTAAATTTTGGTCGATAGCCAAGTATACATTTCCTAATGTTTGAGCCTCAACACCTTGCGTTGCATCGACAATTAATACTGCACCTTCACACGCTTTTAATGACCTACTTACTTCATAAGTAAAGTCAACATGACCTGGTGTATCTATTAAATTAAGATTGTATACATTGCCATCTTTAGCCTTATAAGATAATTTAATGGCTTTTAATTTGATTGTTATTCCTCTTTCGCGTTCCAAATCCATAGAATCCAAAACCTGTTCACTCATTTCCCTATGAGTAAGCATACCAGTCTCTTCAATCAATCTATCAGCTAATGTTGACTTACCATGATCTATATGCGCAATTATTGAAAAATTTCTTATGTATTTTTTATCGTGTTTCATTTAAATCTCCTAAATCGAACCAATCTTATCAACAGGATATAACCTAAAGAAAACGACACCGATTATCGAATCTTTATTAATAGGTCCGATGTACCTGCTGTCATTATAATTATCTAGTTCTCTATCATCATTTATAACAAAATATTCATCTTTACTTAATACCCATTTATTATTGTTTAATTTTTTTGACTGTTGCAATAAAATATAGGGTTCATATATTCTTTTTCCGTTAACAAAAATATCATCATTTATAATTTCCACTGAATCTTTAGGCATTGCAATAACTCTTGCAATATTAGATTCTGAATTTTTCTCATCATAATACTTAACTATATCAGTTTTTTTAATGTATCCTGTTATTTTATTTAATTTATTAATAAGAACAAAATCTCCAGAAGTTAAAGTGGGACTCATATTTGATGATTTTACTATTTGTGTTTCTAAAATAAAAGTTTTTATTACGAAACATACTACTAAAGCTATAAATATTGCAAATAGCAAATTTGAAAACTTACTATCTAAAAATTTCTTCATACTATCACCATTCTTTACCAACCTATTATAACATAATTTACAATTAATGTTCTAGATTACTTGAAATAATTAATTCTATAGTGTATAATAATAACACTGTTCAAAAATAAAGGAGGGATATTATGGCAAATATTAAATCAGCAATTAAAAGAATTGATGTAACTAAACTTGAAACAGCTAGAAATAAATCTAAAAAATCAGCTATCAAAACTTTCATTAAGAAATTTGAAGCAGCTGTTGAAAAAAACGATAAAGAAGACGCTACTAAATTATTTAATTTAGCAACTAAAAAGATTGACCAAGCTGCAAGTAAGAACACAATTTCTAAAAACAGTGCAGCTAAAAAAATTAGCAGAATGGCTAAAGAATTAAACAAATTAGCATAGAAATAATGTAAAGGATCCATTACATTATTTAAAGGTTGAAGTAAATTCAACCTTTATTTTTTTGCTAAAATTTCGCAAATACTATTTTCTATATAGTACTTAGAATTTAACGTATTTGTTTTTAATGTAGTTTCTATTTCATACATTTTATGAATCGCAAATCTTAACTGGTCATATCTCCAATTTTTCACAAAACTTTGAACTTTATTTAATTCGTATGATGATATTTTTACTCTCTTTGTGATTTCAGTTTGCGAAACTTTCAAACGTAGAAGTTCTTTTATATATAATAAATTTCTAAATAATCTAATAACCATATGAAGTGCTTTAAAAGTGTCTGATGTGTCATTTATAAGTAAATTTAAGTAATATATCGTCTTAGATAAATCTTTTGATGCTATTGAATCTGTTAAATCGAAAATATTTTTATCATATTGATTTATTAGAGAATTCAAATCATGTTCTGTTATTTCATCTTTCTCTAAATTTATAAACTTATCTAATTCATTATTAACATCAATTAAAGTCTTTTCAGAATTTTTTATAAGATAAAGAGAATATTCAATAAAAATGTTAACGATATTATTATTAATCTTCTTCCCTTTTAGGTAATTTATTATATAAGCTTTTAATTGATTTCTGTTTAACTTATTGAATTCAATATCTGATCCATAGTTTATTATTTCTTTTAAAAATTTAGACTTAAATACATTTCCGTATGATGTCATTATAATCAAAGTATACTCTGGAATCTCTCTAATATAAGGTAATAAATTATCAATACTTTCCTTGTTTTTTAAAATTCCTGTTTTAGTTAAATCTACATCATCGATTAAAATGAGTCTTTTATCACTAAACATAGGAATAGTTTCAGAAGAACTATATATTTTTTCGAAATCTGATATTTCGTACTCATCAAAACTTTGAGCCTTGTAGTGCTCTTTTATTAATGACAGATATTTTTCTATATAAAATTTTTCTTCTCCGTGTATTAAAATTAGATTAGACAACAAATTATTATCTAATTTTTGTTTCGCCAATGAAAAATCCATCTTTTGCTCCTCTATTCTTAAAGTAATATAATACGAAAATTGTTGTAATAATTGAATTTTGTTCTTTCACTAAAAAATTAAAAATCGAATATTTATCTCTATTAGATCTTATAGTATTAAATATCTTGCTTGATACAATCTCAATGTTTCCATCTTTATCAGTTCTTTTTATTGGAATATTTAGTTTATTTAAATTATCTAGCGTTTGATGATGTGGGTGTCCATAATCATTTCTTAGACCTACAGAAATAATAGATAATTTGGGATTAACCTTTTTTAAGAAATTTAAATCTGAACTGTTTTTACTTCCGTGATGGGAAATTTTCAACACATCAGATGTTATATCTTCATTTAAAATATTTCTTTCATATTCTCCAGAAATGTCTCCTGTGATTAGTAATGAAATATCATTAACATATACTTTATAAACTATAGATTTATCGTTTTCTTCATCACTTATGGATTTATCAATGACTTTGATATAAACATTTCCAATTTTTAGTAATTGATTATTTTGTAGATTTACGTAATGGTTATTTTGATTATACTTGCTTTTTAATATTTTTTCTCCATTAGTTCTAGATAAAACTATTGGATTATAAGATTTGTTAATATTAATTAAATTTTTACTATGATCTTCATCAAAATGAGTCAAGAATACATAATCAAGATTATTTAAACCTATTTTGTGTAGATATTCTACAAGGTAAGTTCCAGATTTATCTTCTGATTTGTATGAACCTCCTGTATCTATCATAAAACTTTTAAAATATTGTCTTACAAGTAAGCAATCACCTTGACCAATATCCACAAAGTTTATATGCGTAATAGGATTAAAAATATTTAAAATTATCGGCATAATTACGCTTATAAAAAACATATTTTTTAAAGTTTGTTTATTAAAATCGTTTAAAGTTTTAATGTAGTGTCTGTTATAAATCGCAAATATTATTATATAATAAACAAAAATCATCAATATAGAAAAGCTCATAAAACTATGAATTTGTATATTAAATGAATTAATTGTAATGAAGATATAATTTATAATCTTTAAACAAAATTTTATAATTTGAACAAATACATAATTAAAGCTATTAGGTATCAAAAGTACAACAGCCGACAATTGTATGATAAGTGTAAAAATAGGTAAAATAATGGTATTTCCAATGATAAAACCAAATGTAAATTCATTAAAAAACTTCAGTTGTATTGGTAATAATATTATATAAACTAAAGTAGAAAGCATTAAATAATTACGTAGTTTGCTATTTTGTTTTTTGAATTTTGGATACAAATATAAAATAGTAAATGTTGCTAAAAATGAAAAAATAAATCCGACATCAAATAGATTATATGGATTCATAAGCAAAATTAAGATAGCTGCAATAATTAAATTATTTAAATTATACCAGTCTATCTGCATTTGATTAGATAATTCCACTATAACTAACATAATGAACGCTCTTAATATTGATGAAGGTAGTCCTACTGCATATCCATATATTGCAATTAAAAACAAAGATAACCAAGAAATAATTTTTCTGTTAATCTTAAAAATACCAAATAATTTATTAAAAATCGTGTATAGAATAATAATATGTAGCCCACTTATTGCAAATATATGACTTATTCCTAATGTCTTAACATTATTAGTGTAATCTTCACTCAAAAAATTAAACCCTGTAAATACTGACTTTAAAACAGATGATTCAATATCATTAAAATTTGAATCTAATTTAAAAACTATGTGGTTTAAAATTTTGCTTCTAATACTTAAAAAAAGTGAATTAGACTTTCCTATTATATCAGGATCAGTCCTACAGTATATATCTCCATATATATTGCTCTTTAGTAAATAAAATTTATAGTTGAACATATATGGATTACCATTTGTATATGCTTTATTAACTTTTGATCTAATATTGACAATATCACCAATATTTAAATCTTTTTTTGTTGTTAATAAAAATTTTATATTATATTGATTAGTTACCTTTACAATATACTTTTTATTTGATCTGTTTTTATTTATTACTACAGCGTTAATATCTACAAATTCATTATCCTTGATATTGTTGTAATTATCATTAATAAGGTTTAAATGAAAAATAGTCAGAAATAATACCAACAGTGATACAATAAGTTTATTTTTATCTTTAAACAGAAATATTCCTGTAATCACTACATCAACTGCTAGAAATATTGGATTGAAATATATGTATAAAATTGTTGTTAAAATTATCTGTATTAAAATTACCGTAGTGATTAACATTTTTCACCTAATTAATAGGAATCACAGCTAATAATCGCTGTGATTCCTTGTATTTTTAATTATTTGCTTAAATTATAAAAAGTCTTTATTCCATCGTATACTGCAGTGGATTCTAGCATATCTTCAATTCTTAATAATTGATTATATTTACAGATTCTATCAGTTCTTGATGTTGAGCCAGTTTTAATTTGTCCAGCATTAGTTGCAACGGCAACATCGGCTATAGTAGTATCTTCTGTTTCTCCCGATCTATGAGATATTACGGCAGTGTATCCATGTCTTTTAGCTAGTTCTATGGCATCAAGAGTTTCAGTTAAAGTTCCTATTTGATTTAATTTAATTAGAATGGAGTTACATACACCCATTTCTATACCTTTTTGTAATCTCTTAACATTTGTTACAAATAAATCATCGCCAACTAATTGAATTTTTGAACCTAATTCTTTAGTTAGTTTTTTCCAACCATCCCAATCATCTTCAGCTAATCCGTCTTCAATAGAAATAATAGGATATTTTTCAACTAAGTTTTTATAATACTCAATCATTTCATCACTTGATCTAACTGCATTGTCTCCAGCCATATTGTACTTACCATCTTCATAGAATTCACTAGCTGCAGCATCTATAGCAATCATTACATCTTTTCCTGGTTCATAGCCAGCTTTTTTAATAGCCTCAACTATAGTTTGTAATGCTTCCTCATTAGATTCGAGATTTGGTGCAAAACCACCTTCATCTCCTACAGCAGTATTTAATTTTCTAGACTTTAATACATTCTTTAAATTATGAAATACCTCAGTACCGATTCTTAAAGATTCTTTGAAGTTTTCTCCACCTACAGGCATAATCATAAATTCTTGAATGTCTACATTATTATCAGCGTGTTGTCCACCATTTAGAATGTTCATCATTGGTACAGGTAAAGTCTTACCGTTTACGCCTCCAATATATTCAAATAATCTTTGTCCATTTTCATCTGCAGCAGCTTTTGCAACAGCTAAAGAAACACCTAAAATAGCATTTGCACCAAGTCTAGATTTATTTTCAGTGCCATCTAATTCTATTAGATAATTATCTATTCCAACTTGGTCAAATACATCCCAACCTACTAATTCATCTGCTATTTCTAAGTTTACATTATCAACAGCAGTTTCAACACCTTTTCCTAAAAATCTTTTTTCATCATTGTCTCTTAATTCTACTGCTTCGTGTACTCCAGTAGAAGCACCTGAAGGAACTATCGCTGATCCCATTGCTCCTGCTTCAGTATAAACTTCAACTTCAACTGTAGGATTTCCCCTAGAATCTAAAACTTCTCTTGCATAAATGTCAATTATTGAGCTCATTATTTATTCTCCTTTTTTAATTAAAGATTTACCTGTCATTTCTGAAGGCTTATCTATTTTCATCAATTCTAAAATTGTTGGTGCTATATCAGCTAAAATACCATTATTCAACTCGATATCCTTGTCAGGATATTCTATGAAAGGCACAGGATTAGTTGTATGTGCCGTGAATGGGCCACCTGTCATTTCATCAATCAAATATTCACTATTCCCATGATCAGCAGTTATCAAAGCATGGTAATTTCCGTTTTTATCTATAGCTTGTAATATTTCCTCTAAACATTTATCAACGGTTTCAACGGCTATCTTATCAGCAGAAATTACACCAGTATGACCAACCATATCTGAATTCGCAAAGTTTAATATTATCAAGTCGTATATATCTTTATTTATAACATCAACAACATGATTTTTAACTTCTACAGCACTCATCTCTGGCTTAAGATCGTAAGTTGATACTTTTGGAGATGGAACTAGTATCCTATCTTCATTTTTGAATTCTTTTTCGATACCTCCATTAAAGAAAAATGTTACATGTGCATATTTTTCAGTTTCTGCAATTCTTAATTGCTTTAATCCGTATTCAGAAATAATTTGTCCTAATACATTATTATACCCTTGTTTTGGATAAGCTATTTGTACATTTTTGATAGTTTTATCGTATTCTGTCATTGTTACAAATGAAATACCTTTGTATTTTGTTCTTTCAAAACCATCAAAATCATCGTCTACAAAAGCTCTTGTAAGTTGTCTTGCTCTATCTGGTCTGAAATTAAAGAATACAAAAGAATCTTCATTTTCAACTTTTATTGCGTTATTATTTTCATCGACTATTGAACAAGGTTCAATAAATTCATCAGTGATATTTTTATCATAACTATCTTGTAAATATTTTATTGGATCGTTACTTTTATTTCCTTCACCATTAGTTATGCAATTATATGCTTTTTCTACTCTGTCCCATCTCTTGTCTCTATCCATTGCATAATAGCGACCACTAACAGATGCAATTTTACCTACACCAATTTCTTTTATATCGTCTTGTAATTGTTTTAAGTCTGTTATTGCAGATGTTGGTGACACATCTCTACCATCTGTAAAACAATGTATTACTACATCATGAAAATCTAATTTTTTGCACATTTTAAGAATTGCTACAAGGTGGTCATAATGAGAATGAACTCCACCAAAAGAAACTAATCCTAGTAGATGAAGTTTTTTATTTTTTTCTTTAGTTTTTAAGATAATATTTTTTAAAACTTTATTTTCATAAAATTTTCCAGATTCTATGTCATTAGTAATTTTACTTAAATCTTGATAAATTATTCTACCAGAACCAATATTCATATGTCCTACTTCGGAATTTCCCATTTGGCCTGCTGGAAGACCTACTTCATTTCCTGAAGCAATCAATTGTGAATTTGGATATTCACTTATTAGTCTATCAAAAGTTGGAGTATCAGCTAATTTAATAACATTTCCTGGATAGTCTTTGCCTAATCCCCAACCATCTAAGATTACAAGAATTAATTTGTCTTTCTTATTTCCCATAATTAATTAGTTTAGAAAAACTTTCTGCTTCTAAACTTGCACCCCCTACTAAAGCTCCATCAATGTCTTCTTTTGACATAATATCAGTTACATTTTCAGGTTTTACACTTCCGCCATATTGTATTCTAATTGAATCAGCCAGATCTTTGCTATACATTTCTTCCAATAAATTTCTTATAAATTTACACATTGATTGTGCATCGTCACTTGAAGCTGTTTTACCGGTTCCAATAGCCCATATTGGCTCGTAAGCGATTACTAGTTTAGATCTTAATTCTTCTTCACTTATTCCTTTTAAGTCTGATTTTATTTGTGATTCCACAATTTTTTCATGATTGTTAGATTCTCTTTGTTCTAAGTTTTCTCCGCAGCAAAGTATTGGTTTAAGTTTATGAGTTAAAGCTGATATTATTTTCTTATTTAATAGTTCATCATCTTCTTTAAATATAGTTCTTCTTTCAGAATGACCAATTATAACATATTCCACTCCCAAATCTTTAAGCATATTTGGAGAAATTTCTCCTGTAAAAGCACCGCTATCTTCGAAATACATATTTTGTGCTCCAGTAGAAATATTTGTATGTTTTAAGGCTTCTGTAAGAGTTTTTAGTGATGTGAATGGAGATATAATGCAAGCTTCGACATTATCAGCAACTCTCAGATTCTTTAAATCATTTAAGAAATGCTTAGTCTCTCCATCTGTCATATTCATTTTCCAGTTTCCTGCAATTAATGGTTTTCTCATATTATTATCTCTCATCAATACAATCAATACCAGGTAAGACTTTGCCTTCTAAAAATTCCAAAGAAGCTCCGCCGCCTGTTGAAACATGTGTTACTTTGTCTTTATTTCCAGATTTTGCAATTGCTGAAGCACTATCTCCGCCACCAACAATAGTTGTAGCATCAGATTTTACTAAAGAATTTGCAACTTCAAAAGTACCTTTACTAAATTGTTTAATTTCAAATACACCCATTGGCCCATTCCATACAATAGTCTTGGATTTTTGTATTTCTTCGTCAAAAATCTTTATTGTTTTAGTTCCAATATCAAATCCTGCAATATCGTCTGTAAACTCATCTATACCAATTACTTTTGAATCAGATTCTTCTGTCATTTCTTTAGCTGCGATAAAATCAACTGGCAAGAATATTTTAACTCCTTTTTCTTGAGCTTTTTCTAATAATGATTTTGCTAAATCTAATTTATCTTCTTCAATTAAGGATTTACCGACATTTTTTCCTTGTGACTTAATGAATGTAAATGCCATAGCCCCACCTATTAGTATAGTATCAACTTTATCCAATAAGTTTTCTATAACTCCAATTTTATCAGAAACTTTTGCACCACCTAATATTGCTGTAAAAGGTCTTTGCGGATCATCAAGAGCTTTTCCCATGATTTCTATTTCTTTTTGGACTAAAAATCCTACAGCACTCGGTAAAAACTTAGACACTCCAACGTTTGATGCGTGAGCTCTATGACTGGTTCCAAAAGCATCGTTTACATATAAATCAGCTAATTGTGATAATTCTTTAGAAAATTCTTCATCATTTTTTTCTTCTTCTTTTCTATATCTTGTGTTTTGAATTAACATAATTTCTTTGGGTTGTAATTGTTTACTTTGCTCAATAACAGAATTATCCACAACTTTATCATTATCAACAAAGTTTACTTCTTGACCAATAATTTCAGAAAGCTTTTCTGCAACCGGCTTTAATGTGAATTCAGGTTTTGGTTCACCTTTTGGTCTACCTAGGTGACTCATTAAAATAACTTTAGCATTATTATCTATTAAATACTTTATTGTTGCGATAGATGCTTCTATTCTATTCGTATCAGTAATAATACCATCTTTAATTGGAACATTAAAGTCTACTCTAACTAATACTCTTTTATTTTCAACATTTAAATCTTTTAGTGTTTTTTTATTCATAGATTAACCTTTCTTTGAAAAGAGTCGATTGCAAAAATATTTTACCATCGACTCTAAATAGTTTTATTATCTTGTAGCTATAATCTTTGCTAAATCAAATACTCTTGAACTATAACCCCATTCGTTATCATACCAAGAAGCAATTTTTACCATATTTCCTAAAGCATAAGTCATATCAGCATCAAATATTGAACTTCTTTCATCTCCAATGATGTCTGAAGATACTAATTGATCTTCAGAATATCCTAAGATTCCTTTTAATTCGCCTTCACTAGCTTTTTTCATAGCATTATTGATATCTTCTTTTGTAACTTCCTTACCTAAAAGAACTGTTAAATCAGTAATAGATCCAGTAGGTGTTGGTACACGAACTGCAAGTCCTGTCATTTTACCTTCTAATTGTGGTAGAACTTTACCAACAGCTTTAGCAGCACCTGTAGTTGTAGGAATCATACTTAAAGCAGCTGCTCTTGCACGTCTTAAATCCTTGTGGTGAGCGTCTTGAATGTTTTGATCATTAGTATAAGCGTGAATTGTTGTCATTAACCCTTTTTCAATTCCAAATTCATCATCTAAAACTTTAGCTACTGGAGCTAAACAGTTAGTTGTACATGATGCATTGGAAATAATCTCATCATTTTCTGGGTCATATTCTTTGTCATTTACTCCAACTACGATCATTTTAACATCTGATTTACCTGGAGCAGTTAATAATACTTTCTTTGCACCAGCTTTAATATGTTTTGATAAACCTTCTTTGTCTTTAAAAGCACCCGTTGAATCGATAACTAGATCAACACCTAATTCTTTCCAAGGTAATTCTTCTGGATTTCTGTTATTTACAACAGTTATTTCCCTATCACCAATTTTAATCTTGTCATCCGCTAATACTTCAACGTCTTTTTCAAAAGTACGATAAATTGAGTCATACTTTAAAAGATGTGCATTTGTTTTAAGGTCACTTGTAATATTCAATGCCACTAATTCAAGATCAGGGTCATTTTTTTGAATTAAAATTCTTGTTACATCTCTACCTATTCTTCCAAATCCACTAATTGCTACTTTCATTTAATCCTCCTTGAAATATTTCATAATACATACTTTTATTATATACCCGATATATAATCTTATTAATCAAATTTTAAACCTCAATATGAAGAGTATAATTGGATATATTTGTGCAATGGTCAGATATTCTTTCCAAATTCGATAGAATATCTAAGAAATTAACTCCAACTGTAGAATCACATTCATTGTTGTTAATTCGTTTGATATGATTATGTCTATATTTTTTTTCTAAAAAGTCTACATTATTTTCAATATTTGCGACTTTAGAAGCCAATGATTGATCATTATTTTTAAATGCCATAGTTGAATCTATAATTGCATTTTCTACATTTGAATATAAATCTTTATATTCATCGATAGCTACTTTGCTAAATTCTTTTTCTTCGTCATAAACAAGAGTTACAATTCCACATATATTTTCAACATGATCTCCTATTCTCTCGAGATCATTAAGCATATCTTGCATAATAAAAATTTGTGTATGTTCTTCATCTGAAATAGATTTATTAGATAATTTTACAAGATACTCAACGATATGTTTTTCCAAATTATTAATTCTTTTTTCTTCTGCTAATATTTTTGATCTTAGTTTTTTGTTACCTGTCATAAAGTATTCATCAACATTTTTAAAATTTTGATATACAATGTCACTCATTCTAATAACTTCAAGTCTAGCTTGTTCAACCGCAATAGAAGGAGTTTCCAAAATTCTGTCATCTAAATATTGTAAGTCTTTTGCGTGTTCTTCACCTGGAACAATTTTCATAGCAGCTTTAACTAAAAAGTTTGAAACCGGAAGTTGAATTGCAACGTTTATTATATTGAATAAAGTATGATAATTTGCTATTTGTCTTGAAACATTTAATGGAGTTAACATAGATACTATGTTTTGCATCAATTTATTTAAAAATAATAGTACAATTATCGTTCCAATTGCGTTAAATAATAAATGTATTATTGCTGCTCTTTTAGCATTTTTCCCTGCTCCTACTGATGAAAGTAAAGCAGTAGTAGTAGTACCAATATTACCCCCTAATAAAAGAGGAGCTGCTTGATTGATTGTTAATAATCCCTGTTTTCCCAAAGCTTGTATTAAACCAATAGAGGCCGAAGATGATTGTACTGCAGTAGTTAAGAAAAATCCTACAAAAACTCCAATTATCGGTGAGTTTAATTTTAATAAAGCATTTTTAAACCACAATTCTTTTGATAGTGGATTCAATCCATCTCCCATAGTATTCATTCCTATGAAAATTAAACCTAGACCAACAAAAACTTCGCCTAGATTTTTTTTCCTATCATCTTTTGCACTCATATATAAAAGCACACCAAAAGCTACAATTAATGGTGCATATTTGGCAATGTCAAAAGCGATTATTTGTGCAGTGATAGTAGTTCCGACGTTCGCCCCTATAATCACACCAACAGCTTGATTCAAAGGCATTAAACCTGCATTAACAAAACCCACAACCATTACTGTCGCTGCAGAAGATGATTGTATTACCATCGTTACTACTATACCTAGTAACACACCTATGTATTTATTCCTAGTTAAAGAACCTACTATCCTTTTTAATTTATTACCTGACGATTTTTGGAGACCTTCACCCATTATTGTCATTCCGAACAAGAAAAGTGCCAACCCACCTAAAACCGGAGTTATAATATCCATAATACCTCCTACTTTAATCCTGGAAAATCTATCTGTCTCAATGCTTCAAATAAAACTATATTGCACGAATTTGCTAAATTTAATGATCTATCAATTTCCATATTCATTGGAATCTTTATAGAATGATCATTGTGCTTAGCTACCAAATCTTTATTTATTCCTGAAGATTCCTTTCCGAACACGAAAAAATCACCATCTTGATATTCAAGCTCATGATAATAATTTGTTGCAAAAGTTTCAACATAAAAAACTCTATCATTTCCTTTAATGTATTCTAAAAATTCATTCATATCATCATGAATAACTAAATCAACTTTATCCCAATAATCCATGCCGGACCTCTTTAATAATTTGTCATCTAGTCTAAAGCTAAAAGGTCTAACTAAATGTAATCTAGAATTAGTTAGAACACAAGTTCTTCCTATATTTCCTGTATTAGAAGGTTTCTCAGGTTCTAAAAGAACAATATTTATCATATCCACCTCTTTACGATTCTTTAACTATATTTTAATATTCCCATAAAAAATATACCATAAAAGAAATAGTATTTCAATTTTAAAAACGATTAAAATTTTAAAACAAAAAGACCATCAACACAAAATTATTGACGGTCTGTCGATTATAAATATTGTTTTATTTTTTCAACTATTTTTTCTGTTGTAAATCCAAAGTGATCCATTATTTTACTACCTGGAGCGCTCATTCCGAACTCATCTATTCCGATATTTAATCCACTAAGTCCAGTATATTTTTGCCATCCATAAGTTGACAAACATTCAATGCTAACTCTTTTTTCAACATTTTTCGGAATAACAGAATCTTTGTATTCTTGATCTTGTTTGTCAAAAATTTCTTGACACATCATTGATACAACTTGAGCCTTAACTCCTTCTTTTTCAAGAGCTTCACTTGCATCTAATGCAAGTTTAACTTCAGAACCTGTTGCTATTATTACTAAATCAGGAGACTCTTGTTTTTTTAGAATATATCCTCCTTTTAAGGCTTGTTCGTTAGTTTCTTTTAAATTAACTAATTTTTGTCTAGACAATACTAAAGCTGTTGGTGTTTCTTTATTTTCTAATGCTATCTTGTATGCCATTGATGTTTCAAAGCCATCAGCAGGTCTAATAGTATTAAGATTTGGAATAGTTCTAAGCATTGCTAATTGTTCTATTGGTTCATGAGTAGGTCCGTCTTCTCCAACACCAATTGAATCATGAGTCAATATATATAGTACTTGTCTCTTCATTAAAGATGACAATCTCATCGCTGGTTTTAAATAATCTGAAAAAATCATAAATGTAGCGCAATAAGGAATTAATCCACCATATAAACTTATACCATTCGTGATAGCAGCCATTGCGTGTTCTCTAACACCGAATTGTATGTTCCTTCCGGATCTATTTGTTTGCGTAAATACATCTAAACCATCCATAAATGTTTTATTAGATGGAGCTAAATCCGCAGATCCTCCAACAATATTTAATTGTTTATCTTTTAATCTATTTAATAAAACATGTGAGTATGATCTTGTAGCATCATCTTTTTCGAAGCTAGTAAACTCTTTAGATGTTAAATATTCTTCATCAATTTCTTTAGATAAGAATTTCATTAATTTATCATAAAGGTCTTTGTGAGTGTGTTTGTAGTCTTCAAACATACTTTCCCATTCAGAATAATATTTTTCCTTTTCTGAAGTTGATTGCGCAAAAAGTTCCTTAACTTCTTGAGGAATATAGAATTCTTCTGTAAAGTCCAATCCTAATTTTTCTTTTAAACTTGGAATGTTTTCTGCACCAATTGGAGCTCCATGCGCTTTTGCAGTTCCTTCAACAACACTTCCATAACCTATTTTTGTTTTTATTTCAATAAATGATGGTTTATCTGTTGTTTTCGCAAGTTCTATAGTTTCTCTTATTTTTTCTATATCATTTCCATCTTCTACAAAATAAGTATCCCAGCCTAACGCTTCATATCTAGCTCTGACATTTTCCGAGAAAATATTTTTTGTATCGCCTTCAATTGTTATATTGTTAGAATCATATAAACAAATCAATTTTGAAAGTTTTAATGATCCAGCTATTGAACTAGCTTCATTAGTAATTCCTTCTTGAAGACAACCGTCACCAACAATTGTGTAAGTATAGTTGTCAAAAATTTTGTGGTTTTCAGTATTAAATTGGCTAGCCATATATTCTTGAGCAATTGCCATACCAACAGCCATGCTCAATCCTTGTCCTAAAGGACCAGTCGTAGCATCAATTCCTTTTGTATGCAAATATTCTGGATGTCCTGGTGTTAAGCTGTTGTATTGTCTAAATTCTTTTAAATCATCAACGGTTATTCCAAATCCAAATAAATGTAAAAGCGAATATAACATTGCAGACCCATGTCCAGCTGATAAAATAAATCTGTCCCTATTTATCCAATCGCTGTGTTTCGGTGAAAAATGCATTATGTCATTAAATAATGTAAATGTCATAGGGCTTGCACCTAAAGGAAGTCCAGGGTGGCCTGAATTCGCTTTTTGAATCATTTCTACAGATAATAATCTAATAGTATTAATAGCTAATTGTTTTTTGTCCATATCATTCTCCTCTATAAAATTCCAATGTTATTATATCACATTATTTAATCTACTTTAATGAGTATTTGCTTCCAATATCCACAACAATTCCCAACAATTCCATTTTTGTTAAACTCATCAATACATCAGATATATCTTCATTTAATTTTATAGAAATTTCATCTGGTGAATTGGCGTCAATTTTCAATAAATTATATATTTTACGTTCTAAATCATTCAAATCAAAACTTAATTGTGGCTTTTCTATATATTTATTTTGAAATTCAGGGATTTGAGTTATAATATCCAAAACGTCGGTTAATATGTAAGCTCCATCTTTTATTAATTGATTAGTTCCAGTTGAATATACTGAATTAATATTTCCGGGAACTGCAAATATATCTCTACCTTGAGACAAGGCATAAGATGATGTAATTAATGTACCGCTCTTCTCTTTTGCTTCAATAACGACAGTGGCAAGTGATAAACCAGAAATAATTCTATTTCTAAATGGAAAATTATATGGCAATGGTGCTATTCCAAAAGGATATTCACTCATAATTACTCCGTTATGTGAAGAAATCATATCTTGAAACACTCTATAATTACTCCTTGGATAAACTTGATCTATTCCACACCCTAAAACTCCAATTGTTTTATTATTATTTTCAAGAGAAGTTTGATGAGAAATTTTGTCTATACCAAGAGCCAATCCACTAACAACTGGTATTTTATATTGTGATATTTCAGATACAAATTTTTTACATGCATAAGATCCATATTGACTACATTTTCTAGCTCCTACAAATGAAACACAATTATCGAAATCTCCAGTCAAATCACCTTTATAGTACAAAGTATATGGTGCATCATCTATTTCAAGTAATTTTTTCGGATATTTTGAATCACCATATGTAGTAAATTTTATACTATTTTTCCATAATTTTTCTTTGTACAAATTTATATCGAAATTTTTCATATTTTTTAGAATAAATTCGTAAATTTTAGGATCTACTTCTAAAAGTTTTTTTGCATTATCGTAGATAATATCATCTAGTGTATTATAGTTTTCAATAATTGGACCTATCCAATTATAATTCGTGTTTAAACTACTCAAAAATAATAATAAATCTGAATCCATAATTTACCCCTTTTCTTTACATATAGAATACCATTAATATTTATTTTTTTACAATAAAAAAAGTCGACTATTATAAAATAATCGACTAATTTTTAATAGATTACAACTGGCATTCCATTTTCAGCCGAATTGAAAATTGTACGAACATGATTTATAGGAGTATTTATACAACCATGACTTCCAGCACCATTAAAGATTTGTCCACCGTAGGCGGCCCTTCCCTTTGTATCGTGAATTCCTACACCAGTATAGTCAATTTGCATCCAATAATCTACATGAACTTTATATTTTGATCCGTCTGGATTAAATCCTCTTAAAAATCTATCAGTTTCTTTTGACCAAATTTCAAATAATCCTGTTGGTGTTTCGTGGTCAATTGATGGATCTCCTGTAACAACAGGTGTGTCTAATACTAGTTTACCATCTTTAAAATACCACAGATGTTGTGATCCCAAGCTTATTTCAATATAACTCTTTCCTAAAACTCCATTATTACGACTTCTTCTACTATAAACTAAATCACTATCTATAGTTTTCCCATTTTTCAAAGCATCAGTAATTAAAGCTACAGTTTGTTTTTTGTTAATTTCATTTCCAAAAACTTTTGCTTTAACTTTAATAGATTTACCATTATGAGTTGTAAAATCAAAATCTTTTCCAACAACTTCAAATTTTTCTTTTAAATCATCTACAAAAATTCTAACCTTTTTATCTTCAAACTTATAATTCTCATCTAAAAATATAGAATTATCTTCTATTTTTTGTGATTCTCCGTTTGGCAATTTTAAGGTAATAGAAGCTTTTGCAATATTTTCAAGTTCTTTTTTGTTTGGCTCCAATGATTTTTTTGTAACTTGAGGATTAATATATTCTGAAGATAATTTGATTTCATCCTTGTGTTCATTAAATCCTTTTATTACGGATTCACAAACTTTATCCAAATCAAGCTTATTACCTAATTCTTCAGGTTTGATTATTGCTTTTTTGTTTTCAAAAATCAATTGGGCGTTTTTAGGTTCTTTGATATTTTTAAATAACTCACTATTTTTTAAGGTTTCTTTTAATTTATCAGAATCTACACTTTTCTTAACTTTTACATCTGTTTCTATTCCTTTTATAAGTTCTACTGGCCACAAAAAACCATGTTGCACATAGGTTTGATTTTCCAAAGCAACTTGTTTTAAACCAGCTTGTGAATTATTCAATTCAACAGTTTTATTATCTCTTCCGATAATTGATGTGGTTTGTTCATCAAAAATATTTTTAACATCAGAAATTTTTCTTACACCTAAATTTTCACCATTAATTTTCGCGTTAGGATAAGTCATGAAGCTAAAAAATATTGAAACCAATATATAAATACCTAAAAGAATTGATACAACCCAAATCCATGAGTGTGATTTTTGTGATTCTTTCAGTTTATAAATACTATTATTTTTTGAAGACTCATTATTTACTTGACTAGTTTTATTGTCTTCATCTTTTTGTAAATCATCTTTCAATTTATCACCTTCTATTAATTATTTCTGTACCTAGAATGATATCATAAATACACAACACTAGTAAACATTTATATTAAATTATACTTTTTCTATAATCTATACTTAATTAAATTTGTGATAATTTTAAATAAAATAACAAAGATTTGCTTTAAAATTGTAAAAAATGATGTATAATTAAATTGATGATACAAATAAAGGGGTGAATTATGGAAAATATTAATCTGGTAGTTTTATCCGATTCTACCGGGGACACAGGTGATCAAATAGCAAGAGCCGCTTTAGCTCAATTTGATATTACTTGTGAAAATGCTAAATTTCACTTATTTGGACATATCCGATCTATCGAGCATCTTAATTCTACATTACAAAAATGCTTAGAAATGGATAATATTATCATATATTATAGTTTAGTTGAAGAAAGTTTAATTGATAGTTTAAAGAAATTTTGTGATATGAATAATCTCATATCGGTAGATATTTTAACTCCATCAATTGTAGCCATCCAAAGGCTAACCAAACGATCTCCGGCAACAAATCCAGGTGCATTACGTAAACTTGACGAACATTATTTTAGAAGAATTGATGCAATTGAATTTGCTGTAAGATATGATGATGGAAAAGATCCAAGAGGAGTCGCTAGAGCTGATATAACAATTATTGGTGTTTCTAGAACTTCGAAAACACCATTATCTATGTATCTTGCAAATAAGCATTACAAAGTTTGCAACATTCCACTTGTACCAGAGTCACCAGTCCCAAAGGAACTTTTTGAAATCGAACCAAAAAGAGTCATCGGTCTTACTAACTCTCCTGATAAGCTAAACAAAATCAGAAAAGAAAGACTAAAATCTATGGGATTGCCAACTGAAAGTACATACTCTGATTTGGGTAGAATACTTGACGAATTAGATTATGCTGAGAAGGTAATGAAGAAAATCGGATGTCCTATTATAAACGTTTCTGACAGAGCAATTGAAGAAACGGCAGAAGTTATTATCAGACATCTAAAAAAAATGAATGATTAAAAAGGAGTTTTTTAAATGACAGAAAAATATGTTTACAGTTTTAAAGAAGGTAATAAAGACATGCGAAGCCTTCTTGGTGGAAAAGGTGCCAACTTAGCCGAAATGACTAATATGGATATACCTGTTCCAACAGGATTTACTATTACTACTGAAGCTTGTAACAAATTTTATCAAGAAGATGAAAAATTATGGGATGGATTATTTGAAGAAATCAAATCTCATATTGAAGAAACAGAAAAAGAATTAAACAAGAAATTTTCCGATGAAGAAAATCCTCTACTATTTTCTGTTCGTTCTGGCGCTGTAATATCTATGCCAGGTATGATGGACACAATCTTAAACCTAGGTTTAAATGATAAATCTGTTATCGGTTTAGCCAAATCAACTAATAACGAAAGATTTGCTTATGATTCTTATAGAAGATTTATTCAAATGTTTTCAGATGTTGCAAGAGAAATTCCTAAAGTATTATTTGAAAACGAATTAGATAAAGTGAAAGAAGAAAAAAACGTTACAGATGATACAGATCTTGATAGCGAAGATTTAAAGAAAATTGTTGAAAAATTCAAACAAATCTACAAAGAAGAAATGGGCGAAGATTTTCCACAAGACCCTATCGATCAATTGAGATATGCAATAGAAGCAGTTTTTAGATCTTGGAATAATCCTAGAGCCAAAATTTATAGACAATTAAACGGCATCGATGATAAATTAGGTACTGCAGTAAACATTCAATCAATGGTATTCGGTAACATGGGAAATACATCTGGAACAGGTGTTGCATTCTCAAGAAACCCTGCAACAGGTGAAAACAAATTATTTGGTGAATTCTTAATGAATGCACAAGGTGAAGATGTTGTTGCTGGTATAAGAACTCCTCAACCAATCAGTCAATTACAAGACGTTATGCCTGAAGTGTATGAACAATTCCATTCTATAACTAAAAGATTAGAAGAACACTACAGAGATATGCAAGATTTGGAATTCACAATTGAAAATTCTAAATTATATTTACTTCAAACTAGAAACGGAAAAAGAACGGCTATCAGCGCACTAAATGTCGCAGTAGATCAAGTAAATGAAGGTTTAATTTCAAAAGAAGAAGCTATTTTAAGAATCGAACCAAATAGTTTAAATCAACTCCTACACCCTACTTTTGATCAAAAAGAATTAGAAAATGCTGAAGTTATTACAAAAGGTTTAGCTGCTTCACCTGGAGCTGCTAGTGGTCACGTTTATTTTAGTGCTGAAGATTGTAAAACAGCTGCATCTAAAGGCATTAAATCAATATTAGTTCGTCAAGAAACATCTCCTGAAGATATTGAAGGTATGATTAAAGCTGAAGGTATATTAACTGCCAGAGGAGGTATGACATCTCACGCTGCAGTAGTTGCACGTGGAATGGGTGCATGTTGTGTAGCAGGTGCTAGTGAAATAAGAGTAGACGAAGAAAACAAAGTAATCAGAGGTAAAAACATCGAAATCAAAGAAGGAGATTTGATTTCATTAGATGGTAGCACTGGATATGTTTATAAAGGAGAAATTTCTAAGGTAAGTCCAGAACTTACTGGTAACTTTGCCCAATTTATGCAATGGGTTGATGAAATTAAAAGATTAGGTGTAAAAACTAATGCAGATACTCCAAAAGATGCACATCAAGCAAAAGAATTTGGTGCTGAAGGAATTGGATTAACAAGAACTGAGCACATGTTCTTCAACGAAGAAAGAATTCCAATCGTTAGACAAATGATTCTCTCAAACACTACCGAAAGAAGACAAAAAGCTCTTGATAAATTAAGACCTTTCCAAGAAGAAGACTTTTACAACATTTACAAAGAAATGGGAGATTTATCAGTTACTATTAGACTTTTAGATCCACCACTTCATGAATTCTTACCAAAAGAAAAACATGATATTGAAGAATTAGCGAAAGAAATGGATTTAACTTATGATGAAGTAAATGATATTATTTTAGAACTTCACGAAGTAAACCCAATGCTTGGACACAGAGGTTGTAGACTAGCTGTAACTTATCCAGAAATTTATAGAATGCAAGCAAGAGCAATTATTAGCGCTGCTCTAAAAGTTAAAGAAGAAACTTCACATGAAATAGTTCCTCAAATTATGATTCCGCTTGTTGGAGAAAAGAGAGAATTAAAATACGTTAAGGATCAAATAATTGAAGAAATCAATCAAGTATTTGAAGAAACAAATCAAAAATTAGATTATGAAATTGGTACTATGATTGAAATACCAAGAGCTTGTTTAATGGCTGATGAAATTGCCGAAGAAGCTGACTTCTTCAGTTTTGGTACAAATGACTTAACTCAAATGTCATTCGGTTTCTCAAGAGATGATGCTGGTAAGTTCTTATCAGAATATAAAGAAAAGAAAATCTATTCAAGAAGTCCATTTGAAAGATTAGACCAAGAAGGTGTTGGTCAGCTAATCAAAATTGCTATTGAAAGAGGTAAATCTTCAAATCCTGATTTACACGTAGGTATTTGCGGTGAACATGGTGGAGATCCTGAAAGTGTTGAATTCTGTCACAGAATTGGATTAGATTATGTATCTTGTTCCCCATACAGAGTTCCAATCGCAAGATTAGCAGCAGCTCAAGCAGCAGCAAGAGAAAAATTAAAATAATTAGTTTTATTAGATAGAGTAACTATGTTTACTCTATCTTTTTTTGATTTCTAATAACTTATTATGGGAACAATTTATGGTATAATGTATGAAGTTAAGGAAGTGATAAAATGGCTTACGAAATGATTACACTTAGTAGTGAAGAACATGATAATTTTGTTAAAAACCATAAATATGGAGAATTAAATCAAATATATAAATGGCAATTTGTAAAAAAAGGATGGATTGGAAAAAATATTGGAATAAAAAAAGATGGCAAACTTGTTGGTGCCTGTTTAATTTTATTGAGAAGACTCCCGGTTCTTCCCTATTATTTTGCTTATGCTCCAAAAGGACCTGTGATTGACTATGAAAATAAAGATGATTTAAAATCAACAATCCAAATTTTAAAGGATTTTTGCAAACAAAACAATGTTTTTTCTTTGAAATTTGACCCTCAAGTTTCTGTGGAAATTGATGGATTAATTGACTACTTAAAAGAACTTGGATGTTATCATCATGGTTTAAAAAAAGGGTTAGAATATAATCAACCTAGATATTATATGATAACTGATATAGATAAATCTGAAAAAGAAGTTATGAATTCTTTTCAATCTAGAACTAAAAGTGTTGTAAAAAAATCTTTAAAAAATGGACTTGTATGTAAAAGATGCGACAAGAATGAATTATTTAAGTTTTCAAAATTAATGGAAATTACAGCTAAAAGAGATGAATTCAATCACAGAAGTCATGAATATTTCGAGAATTTATATGATGTTTTAGCTCCAGATAATGATTGTGAACTGTATCTAACTAAACTTATACCTTCAAGTGTAAAGAAATCCAATGAAGATGAATTGGATCAAATAGATAAACAAGAACTCAAAACTAAAAATAAATTAGAAAAGGATATAACAGAAGAGAAAAAGAATAATTTTTTAAAGGAACTAGATGTATTAGATAATAGAAGAAAAAGATGTAAAGATTTAATCGAGCAAATGAATGGATACATCGAAAATGGTGTTGATGAAATTGTATTATCAGGAGCATTACTAACTTTTTGTGGCAAAAAATCATACTATCTTTACGGAGCATCTTCAAATGATTTTAGAGATTTAAGTCCAAATTATTTAATGCAATGGACTATGATGAAAAGAGCTATAGAAAAAGGATGCACATCGTATGATTTCGGAGGAGTATCAGGTTATACTCCAGAAGATAATGTAGTAGACCATGAAGCCGGACTATATGAATTTAAGAAAAGATTTGGCACCGAAATGCTAGCTACAATTGGAGAGTTTGACATAGTATTTAATAAATTTATCAATAAATTATTTGAGTTCGCTTTAAATCACAGATAATATAAAACTAGGATTGATATAATAATCAATCCTAGTTTTTTTAATCCAATAGATATTTTAATTTATTTTTGTACACTTTTCTGTAAAATACAATAAACAAGCTAATTCCCTTACATATAACAAGTGAAGATATAATTACCCATATCCATTCAATTCTCAAGTTATTATACATAACCAAAAGGGACAATGGAATTCTGATGAAATTAAATATAATTCCGTTTATAGAAGGATACTTAGTTAATGAAATTCCATTCAAAAATCCAGTAGTAGCTATTTCTACACACATAAATATTTCAGAAATTGATAATATTCTTAAATACACTACCCCTATATTTAAAGTATCAGGATCATCTGGAATAAATAGCTTAAATAATTGAGGAGCAAAAGTGAATAAGAATATAGTTGTGAATATTCCTATACCTACACATATTTTCATTCCTTTTTTATAACCTTCCATTACTCTGGAATAGTTTTTCGCTCCATTATTTTGAGCAATAAAGGTAGATAATGCAACACTGAATCCACCTACAGTTAACCATGTAATAGATTCTATTTGATTGCCTATTTTTTGTGCAGCTATAGCTTCTTTTCCCCAATGAGCTATAATAGCAGCCATTATTATAGAAAACGTCGCAAAAAGGCATTCTTGGAGGGCTATAGGAAATCCTAAATCAAAAAGTCTCTTTGCATAAATTAAATGCATTTTTTCCTTCAAATATTTAAAATATTCAAATCTAACTATCATAAACATGATACATGCGGACATTTGAGCTATGAAAGTTGCAAGAGCAGCCCCTTTTATTCCCATTGGTTTTATAAATCCAAATCCAAATATCAAAACAGGGTCTAACACTATATTAATTCCCAAAGCAATTGTGTTTATTATAAAAGGAATTTTACTTTCACCTTGTCCATTTAAAATTCCAGTTAGAACTGGATTTATAAAGTTGAAAAATATTGAAGCTACAAAGAATCCGTAATATTCAAAAGCTAGTTTTGTGACCGATTCATCCAGATTAAAGAAATGTATTATTTGTACTTTAAATAAAACCATTAATAAAATAAATACAAATCCAACTATTAAGGCAAATTTTATCGCATTAGATATGTATTTTTGTACAGAATCCATATCCTTTTTACCAATGCAATCTGCTACAGATATTTGTACACCTACGCTTAGCATCATACATATCGCATAACTCAACCATCCAAAAAACCCTACAGTTCCAGCCGCAGCTACTGCTTCTATAGACAATCTTCCCAACCAAAATAAGTCCATCAGATTATAACTCATCTGTATAAAAGATGTTGCCATAATCGGTAATGATAAGCTTATTAATTCCTTATAAATATTACCTTCAGTAAGATTTCTAGTTTTCAATTAACACCATCCTTTATATATTATCCCTTAATTTTATCAAGTCTTCTTTAGTAAAATTGTATTTTTCATGGCAAAAATCACATACTAATTCAGCCTTTCCATCCTCTTCAATCAATTCATTTAACGTTTCCTTTCCCAATGAAATCAAAGATTTTTCAACTCTATCTCTATTGCAATCACATAAATATTTTACTTCTTTTTCACCCAATAATTTTAAATCAAAGTCTGCAAAAAATTGATTTAAAACGTCAAAAGGATTTTCATGATTTACAAATAGAGAAGAAATTGGTGGGAAATTATTAATATCTTTTTCCAATTTATCAATTAATGATTCATCATATCCTGGCAATGCTTGAATAAATAATCCTCCAGCGCTTTTTATCGATAAATCAGTATCTACCAAGACACCTAAAGCCACAACTGTTGGTCTTTGATCAGATTGATAGAAGTAATTACTTAAATCTTCAGCTATTTCACCACTAACTAAACTAGTTTGACCTATATAAGGTTCCTTTAATTTAAAATCTTTTATAACAGTAAGTAGACCATCATTTCCTACAAAATTACCAACATCCAATTTTTTATTAGATTTTGATGGCAAATCAACTTCTGGATGACTTACATAACTCTTTACCTCTCCTCTACCGTTAACTGTAGAAATTAACATTCCACCTGGTCCGTTTCCTTGTAAATTTAATGTAATATTGTGTTTGTCATTTTTTAATTCGTGACTCATAATTGAAGCCATTGTACTTAATCTTCCCAACGCAGCGGATGCTGTTGCTGATGTATTATGAATATTTTTTACTGATTGTACTAACTCCGTAGAATCTACAATTATAAATCTAAATGATTCTGTAGAATCGGTAGCAATATATAATTTATTTATCATATAACCTCCAAATAAAAAACCCCCTAAAAAGGGGCATATTAATAATATTTTATTATAATTTTTTTACATTACAAGCTTGAAGACCTCTAGGTCCATCGGCGATATCGAATTCAACTTCTTGATTTTCTTCTAGTTTTCTATATTCTCCGTTATCTTCCAATGCAGTATAATGCACAAATATATCTCCATGATCTTCTGTTGAGATAAATCCGAATCCTTTTGTAGCATTAAACCATTTTACAGTTCCTTTTGTCATATTTCCTCCAATATTTAACGTAGTTTTCATTTACTATACTAATATAACATACACAATAAAAATATACAACGAAATAATTATCGTTACTTAATAACATATAAATAATGCACGTTGGGTACAATTATTAAGAGTTTTACCTGTATCAAAATCTATTATTTTAACAGTATTAAATCCACTATTGTACAACATAAATCTTAGTGCATCCAAACTATAAACTTTTTCTGTTTGAGTTTCTCTAATCCTTTGATAAGAATTATCCTGATTTTTCAAAAAAAAGTCAATATAAAAATCTATCAAATTATCTTCTTCATAATATTGATTAACCCAAGTATAAAAAATATCATCATATTCATACACAAAGTGATTGTTACCCATTACTTCTATTAGCTTATAAGGAGTGTTTACATCAAACATAAACACTCCTGTACAATTTACATTAATATTTGAGAACAAATTCTGTAGTTTTTCTGAGTCTAGTATATAGTTTATTGTATCTAAAGTAGAAAAAATAAAATCATAATTTTTTGTTAATTCTAATTGACATAAATCCTCATTAATAATACTGATATTAGGAAATTTATCTGCACAAATTTTCAACATTTCTTTACTAAGATCCACTCCAGTATAATTAATTGAGGCGTTATAGAAGTATTTTGTCATATTTCCACTACCGATTCCTAACTCAAGAATAGATTTTGGTTTTATGTCTAATTTTTTTAATTCTTTTTTGATAACTTCAGAATACTCTTCATAATCAATATCAAAAGTTAATTTATCATAAATATACGCAAATTCTTTATACATCTTGATTCCAAATGAAAATGTAAGGTATATTTCGATATGATGATTTATAGTTCAAACCATAACCAACTATAAAAACATCATCAATTTCAAAACCAACGTAATCAGCGTTATACTCAACTTGTCTTCTGCTTGGTTTATCGAGCAATACACATGTTTTAACACTTTTTGGATTTTTTTGTTTAATATATTCCAAAGTATTTACGATTGTATTTCCAGAATCAATAATGTCATCAACTATTAACACATCATAGTTTTCTAAATTTTCTCTTACATCAGTAAGAATTTTTACTTTACCTGTTGATTTTTCAGCGTCTTCATAAGAAGATGTAGTCATAAAATCAATACAAATTGGCATATCTATCTGTCTAACCAAATCAGACATGAACATAAAACTTCCTCTAAGAAGAGATACTACACATAAATTTTTATCTTTGTAATCTTTGGTAATTTGAGCACCTAATTCTTTAACTTTTTCTTTAATTTGTTGTTCACTTAATAATATTTCTTCTTTCATTATTCACCCCTGTATTTGTATTAATTATATTCTCATCTATCTTTTTTTCAATCTTCTTTAATGATAATAAAATTTTATTTAAAGTATATTGTACGCTGACCAACACCATAATCAAAACAAAATCAAATATGATTTCGAATTTCATTACATATTTTCCTTAATAGAACTAATAGAATTATTAATATCGTCGATTAAATGTGAATATTTTTCGACTTTTTCTTTTTCTTTTTCTACAAGGGCTTCAGGAGCACCTTTTAAGAATCCTTCATTTTTTAGTTTTGATTCTGCTCTCTTTAATTCCGATTTAGCAGTATTTAATTCTTTTTCTAGTCTTTCTAATTCTTTAGAATAATCGATTAAATCATTCAAAGGAATGATAATCTTATAGGAATCTTTAACAATTACTATATTATTATCTTCTGATATATCTTCGTTAACCTTATATTCGTTAATAGAAACACTTGATCTAAATAGTGACTCTAGTTGTTTAAAATCGTCTTCCAAACTCTTATCAGATGTCAATATATATATATCAGATTGTTTTTTAGGTGCAATATTCATTTCTTGTCTAGAATTTCTAATACTAATTACAGATTCAACTAACTTGTCAATAATTTGTTCTTCGTTTTTATATGATTTTGTTTCAGAATATTTTGGCCATGTTTCATTAATTAACATATCATTTTTATTTGGAAGATAGCTATAAATTTCTTCTGTGATATATGGCATAAATGGATGTAATAATTTTATTACATTAGTCAATGTATAAATCAAAACTGAGATTGCAGATTCTTTTAAAATAGAATCGTCCCCATAAAGTCTTGGTTTAACTAGTTCAATGTACCAATCGCAGAATACATTCCAAGTAAAATCATATATTTTTTCAGCTGCTATACCAATTTCGTATTTATTTAAATTAGTAGATACTTCATCAATTACATCATTTAAACTAGATATAATCCACTTATCTTCAATTTGTAATTCAACATCATCTATATTTTTTACATCATCTTCTACATTCATGAAAACAAATCGAGATGCGTTCCATAATTTATTACAGAAATTTCTATTAGCTTCAACTTTTTCCATGTAGAATCTTGAATCATTTCCTGGAGTATTACCAGTAATTAATGCAAATCTTAAAGCATCAGCTCCATATTGATCTATAACTTCTATCGGATCAATACCATTTCCCAAAGATTTTGACATTTTTCTTCCTTGAGAGTCTTTAACTAATCCTGTCAAGTAAACATCTTTGAAAGGAACTTCCCCCAAATTATAAAGTGAAGAGAATACCATTCTAATTACCCAGAAGAAAATAATATCGTATCCAGTAACTAACACATTTGTAGGGAAGAAATATTTCAAATCTTCTGTTTCGTTTGGCCAACCTAATGTTGAAAATGGCCATAACGCAGATGAAAACCATGTATCCAAAGTGTCTGGATCTTGAGTATATTTTTCAGGGTCTGGATTTTTTCTTGCAACTACAACTTCACCTGTTTCATTATGGTAATAAACCGGAAGTCTATGTCCCCACCATAATTGGCGAGAAATACACCAATCTCTAATGTTTTCTAACCAATTTACATAAACTTTTTCGAATCTTTTTGGAATAAATCTAATTTCTTCATTTTTATAAGCGTCTAAAGCTAATTTTGCTAACTTATCCATCTTAACAAACCATTGTTTACTGATTAATGGCTCAACAGTAGTATGGCATCTTTCACAATGACCTACAGCATGTTCATGTTCTTTTACTGAATCTAGTTGTCCGATTTTTTCCAAATCTTCGATAATTAATTTTCTTGCTTCATATCTATCTAATCTAGAATATTTACCATATCCTTCAACAATCTTTGCATCCTCATCAATTACAACACATTGACCTAGCTCATGTCTTGCACCTACTTCAAAGTCATTAGGATCATGTGAAGGAGTAATCTTAACAATTCCAGTTCCAAATTCCATATCCACATAGCTATCAGCAATAACTTTAATTTCTCTATTAACTAATGGTAATATCAAAGTTTTTCCAACAATGTCAGTATATCTTTCATCATCTGGATTTACAGCGACTGCCAAATCACCCAATAATGTTTCTGGTCTAGTAGTAGCTATTACAATATAATCATCAGAATCCTTGAATTTATATCTAATATTCCAAAAATGTCCCGATTCATCTTCGTGGACAACTTCTATGTCGCTTATTGCAGTATGACAATTTGGACACCAATTTACAATTCTGTCACCTTGATAAATCAAATCATCATTGTACATTTTTATAAATACTTCTTCTACTGCTTCTGTTAAATTGTCATCAAGAGTAAAAGCTTCTCTACTCCAATCACAAGATACACCTAATTTTTTTAATTGATTTTTGATATTTCCACCGTATTCACGTGTCCAGTCCCAAGATGCTTCCAAAAATCCATCTCTGCCTAAAGATTCTTTGGATTTTCCTTCTTCTTTTAATTTACTTACAACTTTTGCTTCAGTTGCAATACTAGCATGGTCTGTTCCTGGAACCCAAAGAGCACTATATCCATCCATTCTATTTTTTCTAATCAAAATATCTTGTATAGTGTTATTTAACGCATGACCTAGGTGTAAATTACCTGTTACATTTGGTGGTGGCATTACAATTGTAAATGGTTTTTTATCATTATCAATAACGCCTTTGAAGTAACCTTCATTTTCCCAAATTTTATATATTTTATCTTCAAAATCTTTTGGATTGTAATTTTTTTCTAAATTCTTCATAATTCTCCTAAATTTTATCTAAAATATGGATTGTATTTCTTTTCGTCACCAATATTAGTTTCTGGTCCGTGTCCAGGATAAACTTTTATATCATTATTTAAAAGTTTTAACTTTTCTACACTATTTTGAATGTCTTCAAAACTTGCAGTTGGCAAATCATATCTACCTATTGAATTCTTGAACAACATATCTCCTGAAAACATTACATCCTTGTAAATATAGCAGCTAGAGCCATAAGTATGACCTGGAGTTTCTAAAACTGATATTTTAGAGTCATTAAACTCAATCGTGTCTCCTTCTTTTACATAATAATCTGCTTTTAAAGTAATTGGATTTCCAACTTTTCTTGTATAATTTTTTTCAGGATCTTCAAGTAAATCTTTTTCTTTTTCTGGAGCGTAAATAACTGTATTTAGCTTATTTTTTAATTCTTCAGCTGCAAATATATGATCAAAATGTCCATGTGTAATCAATATAAATTGTATTTCTAAATTACGATTTTTAATATATTCACAAATATCATCAGCTTGTGCACCTGGATCAACAACAAAACATTTATTATTTTCTGATAAAATGTACATGTTTTCTCCATATTTTGTAGTAACTATTTTGTCTAATGTCATCATTCACTCCTACTATCTATAATTATCGTAACTGGTCCATCATTTGTAAGTGATACCTTCATATCAGCGCCAAATTCCCCAGTTTGAAAAGGTACGTTTTCTTTATTTAACTTTTCAATAAACTTTTGGTATAGATCTCTGGCGAGTTCTCCTTTGGCACATTTATCAAATGATGGTCTATTCCCTTTTCTAATACTTGCATACAATGTAAACTGAGAGACAAGTAAAATTTCATAATTTAAATCTTTAATTGAAAGATTAAGCTTATCTTCTTCATCAGAAAATATTCTTAAATTAACAAGTTTTCTGATGCAATAATCAATATCTGCTTCATTATCTTCACTATGAATTCCTAGTAGTATTAAAAAACCATCTTTAATTTCACTTTTTGTTGAACCATCTATTTCAACTTTTGCTTTATTAACTCTTTGAACTAATAATTTCATTATGAATTCACCCTAAAAACGTCTATCGTTCCTTTTATGTTTTTAATTCTTGCAATTACTGTATCTATTTGAGAACTAGAACTAATTTCTAATATTATATTAATCGTTACTGTTTTGTCTTTATTTATTCTTGTGTTAAATGTTTTAATGTTTAGTTTACATTCACTAATAACTTTAGTTAAATCAGCCAAATAACCGACATTACTAAAAGATATTATTTGAAGTTCAACTTGATAATTATGATTTTTTAAATTATTGCCCCATCTAACAGTGATTAATCTATCTTTCTCATTTACTGATTTTACATTAGAACAATCTCTTCTATGAACGCTAATTCCTCTACCTCTAGTAATGTAGCCGACTATTTCGTCACCTGGAATAGGATTGCAACATTTAGCCAGCTTTATATCTACATTATCAATTCCATCAATTACAACTCCACTTTCTTTTGGCTCTTCATTAACAAAATCGACATGGTTTGGTTTATTGACAACTTGGTCTGTTTCATAATAGTCTTTGTGGTATTCCTTAAGTTTAGGAATAACTTGTGTAACCCTTGTGGATCCGTAACCAATAGCTGCGTACAAATCATCAATAGATGAAAAACTTAATTTACTTGCAATTTCTTCAAGCCATTCTCTTTTCAGTAACTCATTGAAACTATATCCCATTTTTGCGACTTCTTTTTCAAGCATATCTCTTCCAGAAACGATATTTTCGGTTCTTTGTTCCTTTTTAAACCATTGTTTAATTTTTGTTTTAGCTTGTGAAGATTTTACAATTTTAAGCCAGTCTCTTGAAGGTCCTGAATTTGGATTTGTAAGAATTTCAACAACATTTCCTGTTTTTAATTTGTATGTTAAAGGTACAATTTTACCGTCTACCTTTGCACCAACACATTTGTTTCCAACTGCAGAATGAACTTTGTAAGCAAAATCGATCGGTGTTGAGCCAGATGGCAAATCCATTACATCACCTTTTGGTGAATAAACAAAAACTTCGTCATTAGCGAATTCTTCTTTGAATAAATCCATGAATTCTTTTGAATCGGTATAATCTTTTTGCCAATCCATTATTTCTCTAAGCCAAGCTAATTTGCTATCATATTTAGATTTTTTATTAGAAGTACCTTCTTTGTACTTCCAATGAGCAGCAATACCATATTCAGAAGTTTTATGCATTTCCCAAGTTCTAATTTGTATCTCATAAGTTCTTCCGTCATGAGCCAATATTGTAGTGTGTAAAGATTGATACATATTAGGTTTTGGAGTTGCAATATAATCTTTAAAAGTATCAGGGATTGGCCTGAAAAATCTATGAGCAATTCCTAAAACATCATAGCATTCACTTTCTTTATTTACTATAACTCTGATGGCTGATAAGTCTTTGATTTCTTCAAAAGCCAAATGTTTTTTGTACATTTTTTTATATATTGAAAAAACACTTTTTGGCCTTCCAAAAATCTCCGCTTTTATATTATATTTTTCAAGTTCATCTTGAAATTGTCTTATAATATTTTGTATTTGGGATTCTCTTTGTTGTCTAGTTTCGTTTATTTTATTTACAATATCTTGATAAATATTTGGTTCCAAATACTTTAAGCTTAAATCTTCTAATTCCCATTTTATAGTAGACATACCAAGTCTGTGAGCAAGTGGTGCATAAATTTCTAAAACTTCATTGGCTTTTTCAATCTGCTTTTCGCGAGTCATGTATTCCAAAGTTCTCATATTGTGAAGCCTGTCAGACAACTTAATTATTATAACTCTGATGTCTTTGGCCATTGCCAAGATCATTTTCTTTAAATTTTCTGCTTGATTATCTTTTTTAGTTTTAAATTTAATTTGTTTTAATTTTGTAACACCATCGACCAGGTCAGCTATTTCTTTGCTAAATAAATACTCTAAATCTTCGTATGTTATTTCTGTATCCTCTACGACATCGTGAAATAGCCCGGCTATAATAGTTGCATCATCCATGTTCAAAGAAGCCAAAATTTTAGCTACAGCCATCGGATGAATTGCATAAGGCTCACCAGAATTTCTAAATTGTCCCTCATGAGCTCTAACCATGTAGCCATATGCTCTAGTTATCTCATCTACATCAGTATTTGGATTATATGATTTTATAGATTTTATCAAACTTTGTAAATCCGATTGTTCATAATGCATAAAGCTACCTCCTAATAATTATTTTGTTATAATTATACCATAACATGAGCATTATTGTTAACATTTATCTTAAATCGATTAAATTTAATTGAATATTCTTAACATTATTAAAATCATTTATTTCAGGATAGTATATAATATCTATTTTTGCATTACAAGCAATACTATTTTCAAGTTGAATCATTACATTTTCACCGAATTTTTCTAATAAATAATTATATTTTTCTATAGCTTCTGAAAACATAATTGAATCAATTGTTTTATTATTTTTGAGTAATTTCAACTTCAAAACATTCTTATTTTTTCCAATCATCCTAGCAAAGATTATTTCCAGATTTTTATCTCCCAAAATCGGTCTAGGATTATCCTTGCCAAAAGGACGAAGACGATCGATTTCTTCTATCAAATCAAAATCTATCTTGTCTACATAAAAGCTTGAATCAATAAGGATTTTTTTTACAAAGTCCTCTTTGGTAAGTCTGCTTCTTTGATTAACTTTAGTTCTAAACTCATCTAATTTATCTACTTCAATTGATAATCCACACGCCATAGGATGACCACCAAATGATACAAACAATTCTCTAAACTCATCAAATTCTTTGAATATATCATACTCTGAAATACTTCTTCCTGATCCTTTAAGAACATCTTGATTTTCTGATTGTGTTAGTATTAACGTTGGTTTATTATATTTTTCTTTAATTCTTCCAGCTATGATTCCACAAACACTTTCATGAATTCCTTCAACATTACAAATCAATATATCATCATTTATCAGTCCTGTGTTTTCAATTATTTCAATAGCTTTATTAAATCCATCTTCTGTTAACTTTTTTCTTTTTTCATTGAGATCAACTAAAATTTTAGCGTAAGCCTCAACATTATCCATATTTTCATCGCGAAATAGTTCAACGCCTAATTTTGCAGTATCTAATCTTCCAGCAGCATTGATACATGGACCAATTATAAATCCTAAACTGTAAACATTTACTCCATTTTTAATTCCAGTCATATCAATTAAGCATTTTAATCCGTAATTCTCTGTATTATTGATTTCTTCTAATCCTTTAGTCACAAAATATCTATTTTCGTCCTTTAAATCTACGATATCACACACAGTTCCCATTGCTACATATTGGAGCAAATTTTCACATTCTAACATACCGTATCCTTTTTTGATATTTATAGCCTGAATTAATTTATAAGCAACTCCTGCGCCACATAAACTTTTAAATGGATAATTACAAGATTGTTGTTGGGGATTAATAACTGCATCAGCATTTGGAATGATTTCTTTTCCATCAAGTTTTATTGTTTGGTGATGATCAGTTACAATTATTTTTAAGCCATTTTGTTTGGCATAATCACATTGTTCTATAGCACTTATACCATTATCACATGTTATTATTAAATCAATATTATCTTCAATACATTTGTCTATTATGCTAAAAGAAATCCCATATCCATCAATCATTCTATTAGGAATATCATAAGAAAGTTTATCTGTAAAATATCCAAGGCCATCTAATAAAGTCATAGTCGATGAATTTCCATCTTGATCATAATCTCCAACTATTCTTATGTTTTGATCATTTTCAATAGCATTGATAATTATATCTACCGCTTTATCCATATCTTTCATTAAAAAAGGATCATGATATGAATTTTCGGCATCAGGATTTAAAAAAGTTTGGAAATCTGTTATGTTTCTATTTAATAAAATCTTTGCTATTAATGGATGAATATTATATCGTTGTGATACCTCGCTAAAATTATTGCCTCTATTATTTATTAACCATTTATTCATTCATTCTCTCCAAATAAAAAAATGGATTTATAGCTCAAATTTTAAGTTTGAGCTATAAATCAATTTCTATTTTTCTTCATTATCTTCTTTTTTGTTTTCTGTTACTTTTGCTGCTTTTACATTTGATGCAATAGCATTTTTAACAAATTCAAGTCTTGTTTTTTGTGATGAAGTTTCCAAGATGACACTATCATCAGTTACAGAAACTATTGTTCCCTTAACTCCACCAATTGTAATTACTTCGTCTCCAACTTTTATAGCGTTTCTCATATCCATTAATTGTTTTTGTTGTTTTTGTTGTGGACGAATCATTAAAAAATACATTACAGCAAAAAGTGCAATCAAAGGCAATAATGATGCTAACATTTTTGGCATAAAAATCCTCCTTAAATATTTACTTATTTAATATTATCACATTTTTGGTGATAATCATAACCATAATTTCTATAGAATTCATCTTTGAATTCTAAGTATCTATCTTCTTCTATAGATTTTCTAATATTTTCCATCAATTTGATTAAAAATCTCAAATTATGAATAGACAATAATCTTGCGCCTAAGATTTCATCTACATTTAGTAAATGTCTGATATATGCTCTAGTATGGTTTTTGCAAGCATAACAATCGCAATTATCGTCAAGTGCAGAAAAATCATCTTTGTATTTTGCGTTTTTTACGACTAATTTACCTTTAGAAGTTAAGGCTGTACCATTACGAGCAATTCTAGTAGGAAGAACACAATCACACATATCAACACCATGTTCAACTGCTTCGAATAAGTAATCCGGTGTACCAACACCCATTAAATATCTCGGTTTATTTTCTGGCATAAAATCAGTTGTAAAATCTAATAAATCAATCATCAAATCTCTAGGTTCGCCTACGGATAATCCACCTATAGCATACCCTGGCAAATCAAAATCAATTGTATTCTTAGCAGAATATTCTCTTAAATCTTTGTACATGCCACCTTGAATAATCCCAAAAAGATTTTGTTTATCAGTGTTTTTATGATAATCTTTACATCTTTTAAGCCATCTTAGTGTTCTTTTCATTGAGTCTTCTGTGTATTCATAACTTGCTGGATAAGGAACACATTCATCAAAAGCCATCATTATATCGGATCCCAAATCATTTTGAATTTCCATTGATTTTTCGGGAGAAATAAAATGTTTTGATCCATCAATATGGCTTCTAAACTGAACTCCTTCCTCAGTAATTTTTCTTGTCTTATTCAAACTAAAAACTTGAAATCCGCCACTATCTGTTAGAATTGGTTTATCCCAATTCATAAATTTATGAAGTCCATCTGCTTTTCTAATAATTTCTTGACCTGGTTTTAAATATAGATGATATGTGTTAGATAGAATTATTTGAGATCCAATAGATTTCAATTCATCATTGTTCATTGCTTTAACTGTTGCTCTTGTGCCTACAGGCATAAACACAGGTGTTTTTATAACACCATGATTTGTTTCTATTGTCCCTGTTCTAGCTTTGCATTGAGAAGACTTTTTCTCTAGTGTAAATTTAAACATTCTTGCCTCCATTTATGAACATAGCATCCCCAAAGCTAAAAAATCTAAAATCATTTTGCTTTGCTTTTTCATAAGCATCAAAAATGTATTCTTTCTTTGAAAAAGCACTAACCAACATCATTAAAGTAGACTTAGGTAAATGGAAGTTAGTGATTAAGCTGTCCACGATATTAAATTCAAAGCCTGGATAGATAAAAATATCTGTCCAGCCACTTTCAGCTACTAATTTTGAATTATTATTGTGTGTAACTGTTTCTAAAGTTCTTACGCTTGTAGTTCCTACTGCTATAATGTTATGTCCTTTACTTTTTTGTCGATTAATAATATCAACGGTTTCTTGACTTATAGTATAATATTCAGAATGCATATGATGATCTTTAACATCATCTACTTTAACTGGTCTGAATGTTCCTAATCCTACATGTAATGTTAAGAATACTACATAAATTCCTTTTTCTTTGATTTTTTCTAAAAGTTCATTTGTAAAATGAAGACCTGCCGTAGGTGCTGCTGCACTTCCTTTGTGTTTTGAATAAACAGTTTGATACCTTTCTTTATCATCCAATTTTTCTTTAATATATGGAGGAAGTGGCATATTTCCAAGTTCATCTAATCGTTCTTCAAAAATTCCTTCATAATCGAATTTTAAAATTCTAGATCCATCTTCTGTAATGTCTACGACTTTTGCGCTTACTTTATCAGAAAATTCTATTACTTGACTTAATTTCATTTTCTTTCCAGGCTTTACCAAACATTCCCACTTATCTTCTGTTTGTTGTAGAAGTAAAACCTCAATTTTTTCTTCTTTTCCTGGTCTGTGTCCAAAAAGTCTAGCAGGAATAACTCGTGTGTTATTACATACTAAAACATCACCAGGGTTTAAATAATCTATAATATTATAAAACTTTTTTATTTCTGTATTTCCGTTAAATCTATCCATAACCATTAGCTTAGATTCATCTCTTTTATCTAATGGAGTTTGTGCGATAAATTTTTCATCTAACTCGTAATCAAAATCATCTGTATTCATCTTATAAAATCACCTCTTTCTAACTATATTAAAATGTTTGTACGCTTTATCTGTGACAATTCTTCCTCTTGAAGTTCTATTGATGAATCCTATTTGCAACAAATAAGGTTCATAAACATCTTCAATAGTAATTCTTTCTTCACCAGTTGCCGCTGCAATTGTATCAACACCAACAGGTCCACCATCAAAATTATTAATCATTGTCATTATTATTTTTCTATCAACATAATCTAGTCCACATTTGTCTACTTCTAACAAATTTAAACCACGATTACTTATTTCCTTTGTAATGGTTCCGTCTGCTCTTACTTCTGCATAATCCCTAACTCTTTTTAATAGCCTGTTAGCGATTCTTGGAGTGCCTCTACTTCGCCTTGCTATTTCCATAGCACCTTCTTCATCAATGCCTATTCCCAAAACACCCGCAGATCTAGTAACTATTTTCTTCAAACTTTCTATATCATATAACTCTAAGTTTAATAGAACACCAAATCTATCACGAAGTGGTCCTGTCAATTGACCTGATCTTGTAGTAGCACCAATAAGTGTAAATTTCTCCAAATCTATTCGTAAGCTTCTTGCAGAAGGTCCTTTTCCCACTATAATATCCAAAGCATAATCTTCCATTGCAGGATACAAAATTTCTTCAACAGAACGATTAATTCTGTGTATTTCATCTATAAACAAGACATCATCTTTTTGTAAATTTGTAAGAATACTTGCTAAATCAGAAGGCTTTTCGATTGCAGGTCCACTAGTAACCCTTAGGTTAACTCCCATTTCATTAGCTATAATGTGTGCTAAAGTAGTTTTACCTAATCCAGGTGGTCCATATAATAGAGCGTGATCCAATGGTTCATTTCTATTCTTTGCAGCTTCAATAAAAATTGACAATTTCTTCTTGACTTTATCTTGACCAATATAATCGCTCATCCATTTTGGTCTTAAATTAAAATCAATATCTTCGTCGCTTTTCGTAAAAGATGCTCCAACAATTCTATCGTTTTTATCTTCCATTTTCTCACCTACCTACTACTGTCCAAGCTTTTCATTGCTTTTTTCATTATATCTTCAATTGATAATCCAGAAATATCAGTGTTTTCGATAAATGCATCCACATCATTTTTAAAATAACCAAGTTGTAATAATGCTTCTCTTGCAAATTCTGAATCACTTGATTTTTTCACTTCTTTGTTAACAGATTTTTCTGATGGAGCAAAATCTTTTTCGATTTTTTCTTTTAGCTCTAAAATAATCCTCGATGCTGTTTTTTTGCCAACGCCAGGTGCTTGTGTTAGAAGTTTAATATCATCAGTAATAATAGCGGTTTTACATTCATCAACTGTCATAGTTGATAGTATATTCATTGCATATTTTGGGCCAATAGATGTTACATCTGTTAACAAATTAAATAAGTCTCTTTCTTTTTGAGATGAAAATCCGTACAAAATACTTGCATCTTCTCTTTCGACAAATTCAGTATATACTTTATATTCATCAAATGCACTGACATTATCCCTAAAAAAATCAGTTATGAATATTTTATAACCAATTTTGTTGTTTTCCAATACTATGTAATTTTCATGAACTTCAGTAATAACTCCAATAATATACGAATACATACTATCTCCTATTTCATTTCATTTAGATATTTAAATTTACTTCCAAAAATGTGACACAAAGCCACAGCTACAGCATCTGCAGCATCATCAGGTTTAGGTATATCGTTAAATTTTAGAATTGTTTTAACAGTTTCTTGTACTTGTCTTTTATCAGCTCTTCCATATCCTACAACTGCTTGTTTAATTTGAAGAGGCGTATATTCATAAAGACATAAATTCTTATTGATACAGCTTAGAATTTCTACTCCTCTTGCTTGAGATACAGTTATTGCTGTCTTTACATTTTTATTGAAAAACAATTCTTCAAATGCGCAATCTTCAGGTTGAAATTCATCGATAATTTTGTTCATCTCGTTGTAAATAAATGATAATCTGTCAGGTAATGTTGATTTTGAACTTGTTGTTATGCAACCATATTCAAGACATTTTATTTTGTTATTATCATAATCCAATATAGAATATCCAACGATTGCTATACCAGGATCAATTCCTAAAACTCTCACTTATTATCAAATCCTATACTCTAATATATTTTAACATGTTTTAATATTATATCATAAACATTTTGACTTGTTAATTTGCCTATATGTTATAATATAATCAGTTAAAAGGAGAAAAAATGAAGACAATTTTAATAACTGGCGCCAGCGGAGGTATTGGAGAAGGAATTTGCAAAATGTTAGAAAATCATCCAGAATATAGAATCGTTGTGCACTATTTTAATAATGAAGATAAAGCTAAAGAAATCGTTGAAAATATTAGAAATAAAGGCATAGATGCAATATCATATAAGTGTGATTTAAGAAATTTTGATGAATGCAAAAAAATGTTCGAATCAATTAGAAATAAATTTAGATGTGTTGATATATTGATTAACAACGCAGGAATATCTATTGTAGATCAATTTCAAGATATTAAAGTTAATGATTGGTATAATATGTTTGATGTTAATGTGCATGGAACCTATCATATGTGCAAATTAGCATTGGAAGATATGTTAGATAAAAAGGAAGGAAATATTATTAATATTACTTCAATTTGGGGAATGATTGGCGGATCAATGGAATCTTGTTACTCAGCAACAAAAGCTGCGATAATAGGGCTTACAAAATCCTTAGCTAAAGAATTTGGATATAGTAACATTAAAATAAATGCTATTGCCCCTGGAGCTATAGATACACCTATGTTAGATAATATCTCAAAAGATGATTTAGATTATGTTATAGAAGACACCCCTATGGGAAGACTTGGAACACCTGAAGATATTGCAAATCTTGTAGAATTTTTAATATCAGATAAAAATTCATTTATGACTGGACAAATATTAAGTCCAAATGGAGGTTTTGTAATTGTTTAAAGAAAATTTAACCGATATAAAAATTTTAATAGTTGAAGATGAGAAAAACATATCAAATGCAGAAAGAAAATACTTAGAAGTTGAAGGATTTGAAGTTGATCAAGCATTTGACGGACAAGAAGCTATTACTATGATTAATACAACAGATTATTCATTAATTATTTTAGACTTAATGTTGCCAAAAGTTAGCGGTGAAAAAGTTATGGAAGTAATTAGATCTAGAACTGAAACACCAGTAATCATGGTTACAGCTAAAGTAGATGAATCTGAAATATTAGAGGGTTTAAAACTTGGAGCTGACGATTATATTACTAAACCTTTCAGTTTAAAAATATTAGTTCAAAAAGTAAAAACAATTCTCAGAAGAGTTGAAAAGCTTGGCCTCCCAAAATCCGAAAAAATTTATTTTGATAATGGACGTGTAAGTATTTCTTTTGAAGATAACACGTTTATTAAAGACGGAGAAAGCATAAATCTTACTAGCAATGAATTTCAAATAATCAAAACTTTATTCTCTAATCCCAATAAAATATTTACTAGAGATGAAATAATAGAATTATCTTTTGGTTATGATTATGAGGCTTTTGACAGAGCTATAGATACTCACATTAAAAATATTAGACATAAAATTGAAGATAATCCAAAAAAACCTCGTTATATTAAAACAATTTATGGCGTTGGCTATAAGTTAGGTGTATACGATGAAGCTTAAGTCGGAAATATTATATGAGTTTTTAAGAGCTATTATATTTCCTATCATGTTATTGTCATTTATTGCGGTATTCATTTTTCAATTATCATTCAGAAATTTTGTTAACAATGAAGAACTAAACAGACAAAACAAAATTGAACAGCTAACTAAAAACTTATTTTTAGATCAACAACAAGGACTAAGCATAAAAAGTATTGATAAGTACATGTGGTATTTGAGCGAGTTAGATCTTGATGTTATTTTTTATGACAATAACGATAAGGAATTATATTCTTTTAAAGAAGGATTCGAATTAGCTAAGAAAACTCCACTTTATAACACTATAGTAAAAGATGTATACGATGAAAACAACAAAAAAATAGGTCATATCAAATATATTTATAGGATTAATAATAATTTCAAACAAAGAGGAGAAGTATTCATAACAAACTTATTAAGATTAATAATTTTATCCACATTTTTATCATACTTTACAAGTTTGATAATATCAATTTTCCTTTCAAGAAAGGTGACTAATCCTATTGAAGAATTAACTCAAGCTACAGTCAATATAAGAAAACAAAACTACATTCTACCAATTATAAAAAGTAATATAGTTGAAGTAAATCAATTATCCCAAAATATCAATTACATGGCAAATTCATTAAAATCTCAAGAATTTAATCGAAAACAATATGCACAAAATATTAGTCATGAATTGAGAACCCCTTTAACTAATTTAAGGTTAAATTTAGAATTGATTCAAGACGGCATTATGGAACCTAATGAACAAAATGTAAGTACTCTTCTTATAGAAATTGATAGATTGACTAGCTTAATTAATCAGCTAAATAATACATTTAAAAAATCAACTCCAGAAACTATATATAATCCTACAGATTTTAATCTAACTGAATTTTTACATGAAATATTTAAATCTATGAAAACACAATATGATAAAGCAGGAGTTTTATTTGATATGGAAATATCAGAGGATTTGGATATCCATACTGACAAAGAAAAGTTAGCTAATATAATTATCAACTTATTATCTAATGCACTTAAAGCTTGTCAAACAAAAGATTCAGTATTATTAAGAGCTAGACATATCAACAGAAAAATTGTTATCTCCGTAAAAGATACTGGAATAGGTATTAGTGAAGAAAATAAGCCGAAAATTTTCGAAAGATTTTACAGAGTTGATGATTGCAGAAACACAAAAGAAAATGGTTACGGACTGGGTCTGTCAATTGTTAAAAACTACGCTGATATTATCGGTGCTGATATATCAGTTAATTCAAAACTAAACTTAGGTACAGTAATGATGATTTCTTTTAATGACGATATAATTGTAAAATAAAAAAAGATTGGTAACAGTATTGCTACCAATCTTTTTTTTATGACCAAATCTATAAGCCGTGTTCTGTATTTGATAATCATCTATCTAGACTAATTGTTACCAATTAGTTCAAGCAATCTACCTACCGGAGACGACGAGCAGCCGTCTTTAATCCTATTTGATTTTGCACTGAATGGGGTTTACATAGCCATAAAGTCACCTTTATGCTGGTAGGCTCTTACCCTACCTTTCCACCCTTACCAATAAATGGCGGTATATCTCTGTTGCACTAGCCTTAGGGTCGCCCCCACTGGACGTTATCCAGCATCCTCGCTCTATAGTGCACGGACTTTCCTCATGAATTCATGCGATTATCTGATTTAGTCACCATAACATTATAACATAATTAGAAAATTTTTCTAGTTGGTTTTTTTAAATAATTAACATCTATTTTGATATCTGGAAAAGATTTTTGAATAGTTTGTCTTAACGGTTCAAGAATAAATTTTTCTGATTCATAGTGGCCAATATCTATTAGTATAAGATTGTTATCTTGTGCATCTATCTGTTCATCGTGTTTAAATTCAGAAGATACAAATACATCACAATTAGTATCAATACAATTTTCAATGAAGTGACCACCACTTCCGCCTAGCACCGCTATTCTTTTAATCTTTCGATTTGTATTACCGTATACAATTACACTTTCAAGATTTAATTTATTTTTCAAATCACAAATAAAATTCTCTGCAAAATCCTCTTCAATATCAGCATATTTCCCATATCCTATATTATTTTTATGAGAATCTAAAATTTTAGTATTAGTCAAGCCTAATTGTTTAGCTAGCGCATCACTTACTCCAAATTCGACACTATCTAAGTTGGTATGCGAAGAATAAATACAAATTTCATTTTTTATCGCACTAATTAATCGTGTATTTACACTATTATCTTGTTCTATAATATTTTTTAATGGATGAAAAATAACTGGATGATGTGTAAATATCAAATCATATTTTTCTCTAATAGCTCTATTCAGGCAATTATCATCTAAATCTAAGGAAATCAAAATCTTATTTATTTCTCTATTTAAATTACCAAATTGAATACCACTATTGTCAAAGTCTTCCTGAATTTCTAAAGGAACTAATTTTTCATACCAACTTATAAAATCTTTAAGCTTCAATTTTATTCAACACTTTCTCAAGTTCTTTTATTTCGACATTAATATTATCAATAGCATTTTTTACATTATCAGAGTCTTTTTCTGATATATTCGACAATATTGTTTTCTTATTTTCTATCTGTTGTTTTATATATTGCTTCAAATTTTCAGATTTATTATCGATTAAAAATTTTCCAAATTCATACTCATAATCATTCGAAAATAATTGCTTACCGACTTTAATTTTAATTATTTGATAATATTTGTCATTTTCAAACAAATCAACTTCTTCTATAATTTCAAAAGAATTGTCATGTAAAAATTTTCTTAGTACGGAAAGTGAATTATTTGCTCCTAAGATTAAGCAATTTGCACTTTTAGCTACATCGATATTTTTTCCCAGAATATCAGCGATTAAATTTCCTCCCATTCCTGAAATTATTATCGTGTCAACTTGATATTCGTTTAAATTATCCAAGCCATCAGATACATTTAGTATTATTTTTTCCGGTTTATCAAGATAATCTAATTTTTCTCTTAATTTATCTAATGATTTTTCACTAATATCCGATGCGATGACTTTCTTTGCTTTATTTGACTTTATTAATTCGAATGGAACAATTCCATGATCTGTTCCTATATCAGCAACTATTGAATTATCATCTACTAAGTTAATTATTTCTTCAAGCCTAAGTTTTTTCATTTTATTCCAAAAAATCCTTTAATTTTTGACTTCTAGATGGATGTTTTAATTTTCTCAAAGCTTTTGCTTCTATTTGTCTTATTCTTTCTCTTGTGACATCAAAGTCTTTGCCAACCTCTTCAAGTGTTCTAGGAGTACCATCAACAAGTCCAAATCTTAATGCTAATACTTTTCTTTCTCTTTCATTTAAAGTGTTTAAAATGCCTTCTAATTCTTCTCTAAGCATAGTAAAATTTGCTGCTTCATCTGGAGCGATAGCAGTATCATCTTCAATAAAATCTCCTAAATGACTGTCTTCTTCTTCACCAATAGGTGTTTCCAAACTTACAGGTTCTTGAGCAATTTTTCTGACTTCTCTAACCTTTTCTACTTCAATTCCCATTTCTTTAGCTATTTCTTCATTTGTAGGGTCTCTTCCCAAATCTTGTAATAATTGTCTTTCAATTCTAACAAGTCTATTAATAGTTTCCACCATGTGTACAGGAATTCTTATTGTTCTAGCTTGGTCAGCAATTGCTCTTGTAATAGCTTGTCTGATCCACCAAGTAGCATATGTTGAGAATTTGAATCCTCTTGTATAGTCAAATTTATCAACTGCTTTCATAAGACCAAGATTACCTTCTTGAATCAAATCCAAAAAGCTCATTCCACGTCCAACGTATCTTTTAGCAATACTTACAACCAAACGTAAGTTTGCTTCTGCTAACTTTTTCTTAGCTCTCTTAGAGCCATTTTCCATTTCTTGTGCTAATTGAACTTCTTCTTCAGCTGATAACAAAGGAATTTTTCCAATTTCTTTTAAATACATTTTTACTGGGTCGTCTACATTAATTCCTTTAATATCAGAAACATCTTCGATGATCTTTTTGTCATCTTTAATATCGTCATCGTCTTCATCATCAATAGATTCATCATCTTCGATATCGTCTTTGTCATCATCCTTTGAAGATGATTTCTTCTCTATTTCATCATTACTTTCAAAAATCTCAATATTATTTTCAATTAACAAATTTCTTATATCTTCTATATCATCTTCATCAAGGCAAGAAATATCATCAATATTTTTGAAGTCTTTGATAGTAACTATGCCATCATTCTCATTACCTATCTCTATTAATTGGTTTAATGCATCTTTTTTTATTTGTTCAACATCCAAGTTTTCTTCTGACATAAAAAAACTCCTTTCTGACTATTTGTACTCTTTAATTTGTCTATTAATTTCTAAGATTTTATTCAAAATTTCATTGTATTCTTTATTAATCTTTTCATTAAATTCTACTGATTGCATTAGATCTAGCTGAGATTTAATATTATCTTTTTCTTGAGTCATTAGGTATTTTTTAATCTCCAATACGACTCTACCAATATTATTAATACTAATTGAATATCTAGATTTCTGATATAAATAATCGATAGTTCGATCCATTTGAATATCATTTTTGAAATAATCTCTAGCCGCTTTTTCATCAATTTCATTTTCATTATTTTTAGAATAATAAAAATCCACAAACTCCATAAAGTTATTATAAGAACTGATTTTAGTTTTGAATTTTGAGAATTCTTCTTTTAAATCATAGTATATATCTTTATGAAAACAAGCAATTGTCATTATATCAATTGCAGTTATTTTTTCCTGATTATTAATACTATCTTTTTCTGTATTTTGATTATCTTCAGTTCTCTCATAATGAAAATTCACGTTAGGCTTAGTTTCTTTCAGCTTATTATAGACATCTTTTTTCAAACTCACATATTCTATGTTTAAATCATCAGAAAATCTCTTAATATATTCATCCCTAATGACTTCTCTATCTAATTTTGATAATAAAGTTGTCAAATCATCTATAAGTTGTATTTTTTCTTTTACATCATTAATATCGTATTTTTGAAGTATTTTCTTGTATTCATAAATAACACTATCCATTGCGTTATCTATTAACCTATCGAAACTTTCATTTCCGTATTGTTTAATATAATCATCAGGATCCATATTATCAGGTATGACAATAATGTTAGGACTAATATCCTGCTCTTTAAATATTTCTATAGCACGAGATGTTGCGTTTTGACCTGCTGAGTCACCATCATAACATATATAAATATTCTTACAATATCTTTTGATTAATTTTGCTTGATCATGTGTTAGAGAAGTACCTAATGAAGCAATAGCATAGTCAAATCCATAATTTGTCAATGAGATAACATCCATATATCCTTCTACCAATATGATTTTCCCAACTTTAGTAGAATTTTTTAAATTAGAAACTCCATAAACATTCTTGCTTTTATCGTAAGCTAGGCTCTGAGGAGAATTCATATATTTTGCCCTTGAATCCGCAAGAGCTCTACCACCAAAACCAATAACATTGCCTCTTATATCTATAATAGGAAACATCAACCTATTTCGAAATTTATCATAAACATTCCCTTTTTCGTCCTGATTTATGAGGCCGACTTCTATTATATCATCTTTTTGATACCCTTTTTGTAGTAAATGACGATAAAGACTGTTTTTCCCATCAGCGTAACCTATTATAAACTTATTAATCAAATTATTATTAAGATTTCTTTTTTTTATATAATCCTTCGGTATGTCATTTATCAATAGATTTTTGTAATAAAATAATTTGGCTTCATTATTAATTTCAAATAATTTTTTGCGATGTTCGTATTTTTCTTTATTTACTTCATTTGTTTCGACTAAAATACCTAACTTATCTGCCAAAAATTTAATAGCTTCAGGATATGACATGCCCTCTTTTTGCATTATAAAGGATATAACATCGCCACCAACACCACAACCAAAACAATGAAAAATGCCTTTTGATGGCGATACACTAAAAGACGGCGTCTTCTCATTGTGAAATGGACATAGTCCAACATAATTTGAACCAGCCCTTTTCAATTCAACATAATCTCCAATTACAGAAACTATGTCTGCAACACTTTTTATCTCATCTATTTTATCTTGTGGTATAAATCCCATCTTATCATCCTATCTTTATATGCTCCAAGAATCTGGTATGAAAATTTCTTTAAAAGTTCTTTTTGCAAATGAATCGGTCATACCAGCGATATAATCTGTAACTATATCATCTTTGGTTTTATTTTGTAACTCAATATTATTGTAAATATCTGTGTGTGATTTTGGTAATCTACTGATATCTTCTAAATAGTAACTATATAGATTAGTTAGTACATATTCTACTTTTTTATCATCTTTTCTTACTATGTCGTTAAAATATACGTTCTTAAACATAAATGATCGCAAATCTTCCATTAGTCTGTAAGTTTTACCAGACATTTCAATGTGATTTTTGTCGAAACTATTTTCAACTAAATCATTCACTAAGAAATTAATTCTTTTTGAACCTCTATCTCCTAGTTTTTCTGTAATTTCTATAGGTAAATCACTATGTTTTATAATATTTGATCTAATAGAATCATCAATATCATGATTAATGTAGGCAATTCTATCTGAAAATTTAATAATTTGCCCTTCTAATGTATTTGCCTTATTGCTACCTGAATGATTCACTATTCCATCTAATGTTTGTTTCGTTAGATTAAGACCTATTCTAGAACTTGAATGTTCTAGATATTGGACAACATTAATGGATTGTTTATAATGTTTGAATCCTTTTGGATTAAGTTTATCTAATATCTTTTCACCTACATGCCCAAATGGTGTATGTCCCAAATCATGTCCCAAGCCTATTGCTTCTACTAAATCTTCGTTTAAACGTAAACACCTTGCAATAGTTCTAGCTATTTGGGTAACCTCTAATGTGTGGGTTAACCTTGTTCTATAATGGTCTTTTTCAGGATTTAAGTACACTTGTGTTTTATGCTTAAGTCTTCTAAAAGATTTTGAGTGAATAATTCTATCTCTGTCAATTTGAAACGGATTTCTTAAATTATCATTTGGTTCGGATTGAATTCTCTCAGCTTCATTTGATTTTGTAGCAAATTCACTATAATAATTTTCATATAATTTAAAATCTACATTCATATTAAATCACACCCTAATCTATATGTTTTATATACCCCAAAACACGGTGTATAATTCATAAATACATTAAAAAAAGCCAAACACCTGTTTGGCTTTTTGGATATAAAGTAGATTTTAGTTATCTTCTTCGATTTCTTTTAATTTTAAATCTAATAATGCACCTAAATCGCTGTTAATCAAAGTTTCTTCACTTGATTCTGGTTTAGTTTCTACTTTTTTAGGTTTAACTTTTTTAGGTCTTGGTTTTCTTTCTGGTTTTTCAGGTTTTGGTAATAAAGCTTTCATACTTAAAGCTATTCTTTTCTTTTCAGGATTGATTTCTAAGATTTTAACTTTAACTGTATCACCAATATTTAATTCATCTGATGGTTTATCAACGTGTTCATTTGAAATTTCAGAAACGTGAACTAAGCCTTCAATTCCTTCAGCTAATTTAACAAATGCACCAAAGTCAACTAAGTTTACAACTTCTCCTTCAATAACGTCTCCTTCGTGATTATTTTCAACGAAAGCGTCAAATGGTTTTTGTTGTAATTGTTTCAAGCCAAGTGAAATTCTGTTCTTTTCTCTATTAGCTTTAAGAACTAAAGTTTCGATTTCATCTCCAACTTTTAAAACATCTTCTGGTGATTCAATTCTATTCCAAGAAATATCTGAAATATGAAGTAAACCATCTACTCCACCTAAATCGATAAATGCACCAAAGTCTGTTAATCTTTGTACCTTACCAGTTATTGTTTCACCAACAGTTATGTTTTCCCAAGCCTTATCTTCAATTTCTTTTTGTTCTGCTTCTACAACAGCTCTGTGAGATAAAACTAAACGTCTCTTCTTTTCATCTATATTCAAAACTTTACATACCAAAGTTTCTCCTACATATTTAGATAAATCTTTTACAAAGTGAGTAGTTACTTGAGAACCTGGTATAAAAGCTCTTACATTATCAATTGTAGCTATTAAGCCGCCTTTTACTACTTGTGTTACTTTTGCTTCTACAGTTGAATCATTATCAAAACTAGAAACTAAATTCTTCCAGTTTTTAATTCCTTCAACTCTTTTTGTAGAAAGTACAACATTTCCTTCTCCGTCATCTAGCTTAATAACGTAAACTTCGATTTCGTCGCCTTGTTTGTACAAATCCTTAGGTAATTTACCTTCTTCTGTTGATAATTCGTCTAGTTTAATAATACCATCAGCCTTATAGCCAATATTAACCATGACTTCATCATCTGTTACATAAATAACTTCACCCTTTACGATTTCTTTTGGGTAAATCTTATTCATGCTTTCTTCTACTTGTTCCATAAAATCCTTGCTGTAATTATCCATTAAATTTACAACCTCCTCAATAATCCAAGCCGGTGTGGACGCACCAGCTGTAATACCTAATAATTTAGATTCAATAATACTATCATCGATACAAATATCCTTGTATGTCTCAATTCTTAAAACTTTTTTGCAATTTTGTTTTGCAATATCATACAATTTATTTGTGTTAGAACTATTCAAGCCACCAATCACAATCATACAATCGACATTCTTAGAAAGCTCTAAACAAGCCATTTGACGGCTTTTTGTAGCCCCACAAATAGTATTATCTATCACAACGTTAGTATTACCTCTTACTATTATATCAGAAATTTCCAAAAATTTCCTCTTTAAATTAGTAGTTTGTGAAATTACATATAATTTTTCACCTTTTATTTTTTTTGCCTCATCAATTGAGTTAACAACTTCAACATTATTTTCAACTTGTCCTTTCATCGCAATAATTTCCGGATGATTTGGATCTCCAATAATAATAATCTTGTAACCTTCTTCGTGTTTCTTATTTATTTTTTCATAAATTTTTAATAGTGATGGGCAAGTTAAATCTACTAATTTGTATCCATTATTTTTTATTTCTTCTTTTAATTTTAATGTTGCACCGTGAGATCTAATAAAAATCGTGGAGCCTTTCTCAGCTTGAGTATAATCGTCTATCTGTTTTATACCCAAAGCTTCTAGTCTTTTACATTCTTGTTCGTTATGGATAAGCTGACCCAAAGTATACTTTAATTTTGATGGGTCATTTTCAATTATCTCTATTGCTCTTTTAACTCCATAACAAAATCCCGCATTTTGTTGTACTATTATATTCATCAGTTCACCTTGTAAATATTTTCGTAAATAGCTTTGGTTATTTCTTTGTTTCTCATATCTTTTGAAACATCATCAAAGCTTGATATCTCTATTTTGTCTCTTACAAATACTTCTACTTTTGATCTGAACTTATAGTTAGAACTTATGAATACAGGGATAACATCTGCTCCTGCTCTTGACGCAATCATAGCAACTCCTGTTTTCATATTTTCTTCACTTACCGTTTTTACTCTTGTTCCTTCAGGAAATATTCCCAAAACTTCGTTGTCTTTTACAAGCTTGATAGCATCTTTTATCGTTTTAATATTTACATTATCTCTATCAACCGGAAAAGCTCCAAATTTGTTTAGTAAAAACCCTAGAAATTTATTATCAAATAATTCTTTTTTTGCCATAAAGCGTATGGGTCTATCAAAAATTATCGCTAATAAAATTGGATCCCATAAATTAATGTGATTGGCACAAATAATTAAAGGAGTTTCAGGTAGATTCGTATTTCCATGAACAACTAATTTGTATCTTATTTTAAATACTATTTTCAATAAAAATCTTGCAAATCTATAAAACATTTCTACCTCTAATTATCTCTATTATTTTTTCAACAACTTCATCAATATTCATATCATCAGAATTTATATAAATAGCATCTTCGGCTCGTTTCAAAGGAGCATATTTTCTATTTTTATCCTGTTCATCTCTTAATTTTATGTCTTTTAGAATCGTTTCATAAGATGAATCGTCTTTTTGTTCGTTAAATCTTCTTTTGGCTCTAACTTCTGGTGATGCATCCAAATAAAATTTGTAATCAGCATACTTTAATATGTTAGTACCAGCATCTCTTCCATCAATAATAATCGCTTTGTTATTAGCAATCTGTCTTTGAATTTCAACTAATCTTTCCCTTACAGAATAATATGTTGAAACTTTTGATGCTGCCATAGATACATCATTAGTTCTTATTTTATCTCTCAAGAATTCACCATTAACTTTAATCTTAGATGATTCAAATGTTATGTCCAAATTGTTCAATACATGCATGACCTCTTCTTCGTCTTCCAAATTTATATTTTTCTTCAAACAAAAATAAGCAAGAGAACGATACATTGATCCCGTATCCAAATATTCAATGTTTAATATATTTGAGATTAATTTACAAACTGTTGATTTACCAGATCCACTTGGTCCATCAACAGTAACAGAATATACGTCATTATTAATCAATTCAATATAAACATTATCATCGTCATTTTTTCTGAGCATTCTTGATGAGATCAAAATATTTTTATTTGTTTTAATTAATCTATCGTCGAAAATTTCTTTCATAACTCTAGGCGTCGATATCAATAATATGTCAAAATTTTTGTCTTTGATATATTCATTAATATCATCATAAAGTTTTGATTCATTTTCGTATTTGATTTTTTTCATATATTTATCCCCGCTAAATAACCCGTTGAAAAAGCAAATTGTAAGTTAAATCCTCCTGTAAAACCATCAACATCAATTACTTCTCCACAAAAATATAGGTCTTTTACAATTTTAGATTCCATTGTGCTTGGATCAATCTCATTAACATCGACTCCTCCCACACTAATTATTGCGTAATCAAGCTTTTCATTTGATACATAAGTAAAATCAAAACTTTTTAAAATTCTTCTTAAATTATCACGTTCATATTTTGTTATTTCATTTACTTTTTTATTTGGATTTATACTTGCAGATTTTAAAATTGGCAGTATTAATTTTTTGATTGTTATTTTACTTATAGCATTTTCAATTGTTTTGTTTTGATTTTCGCTGAAATCTCTTAAAATCCTATCATCAAGTTTTTGATCTGTCAATCCTGGTTTCAAATCTATCGATATTTTAATGTCACCATTTTTATTGCACAATATACTTGATAAAGTAAGTACTAAGGGACCTGAAATTCCTTTTCTTGTAAAAATCATTTCACCTATATCATCGTATATCAATTTCTTATTCAAATAACATTTTAGTCCGACGTTTTTAAGACTAACTCCCTCTAATTCTTCCACATTTTCTTTTAAAATAATTGCACTCAAACCAGGCTTCATTTCGTGGATAGTATGACCTAGCTTGGTTATTTGACTGTAAAGAGATCCATCTGAGCCGGTATTTGGATATGATTTACCTCCACAGGCTATGATAACTTTATCAAATCCATATTCATCACGGTTTGTAGTCAGATAAAATTTATTAGATTTGTAAATTTTGTTTACCTGCTCATTTAAGTGCAAATGTACATTTTTATCCTTCAATATTTTTTCAAATACTTTAATCACATCTGATGATTTATCACTCTGTGGAAAAACCCTATTTCCACGTTCGACTTTTGTTCTAAGACCATTTGAATTAAAAAAATTTATGACTTGTTCGTTAGTAAAGTCATAAAATGGGCTGTAACAAAAATATTTGTTTGTATTAATATTTTCAATTAATTCTTGTATATCACATGAATTGGTAATGTTGCATCTTCCTTTTCCGGTAATGAACAATTTCTTACCTATTTTTTCATTATGATCAAAAATATGAATTTCATATTCATCTTTAATGAAGCTTGCAGCCATTAATCCTGCTGCACCTGCTCCTATTATCGCTACATTCATTATTTAATCCTTTCAATTAAGCATACAAAAGGTGGATTGTTTATTTGATTTATAAAATCGTATCTAATAACATTGAATTCTTTTTGGTTTAATTTATGAAGATATGCGATTATGTTTATACTTTCTTCAAGTCCTGGCTTGTGCCCAGGATAGAAAGTAATAACAACTTGACCTTCTGTGCTTAGCACTTTCAAAAGTTTATCTAAAGTTTTAATTACAGTATCATAATCAGTAGTTATTTTTTTATCTCCACCTGGAAGGTATCCCAAATTAAACACCACAAAATCAATTTTCTGATTAATATATTTGTCAAAATTTAGATGAGAATCGTTAATAACTTTCAAGTTCTCAAATTTTCTAGAATTATCTATACAATCTTTTTGGATATCAAACCCATAAACTTCAATGGTTTCGTTTATGGATAACATTTTGTATGAATCGTTTCCGTTTCCAAATGTCATATCTAAACAAATTTTTGAAGTTGGAATTTTATCTTTCATCAATGATTCAACTAATGTTTTAGTATTGTTATAAATCATTACAGCTTCCCCTAAAAAGTAGATTAAAGTCTATTTTGCCTTGATTTTCAAAAAATGATTTTACTAAACCATTATTATCATAAAACTCTTCAATACCAAAATCTCTCAAATTCATCCCTATACTTTTTAGAAAAAATAACTTGTTAGAATTCTCCTCTTGTAATTGAAAATCTGCTATATTTGCTCTTTTACCTTCTGTCCTAATCAGAGAATACCCTTTTGGTTTTAAGTCGTCAATATATATAAAGCAAAAATCCCCTACAATTTCTTCTATTTTTAAGTTAAAATTTTTTAAAATTTCTTCGTCTTTGTTATTTGCAAGTCTAACTTCTATCATATTTACCTCTTATTAAGTCCAAATCTTTACTTTTTAACAGTACGTATTCTCCGCTTTTTAAATTATCGTCCATCTTGTAATTACCAATTTGAACCCTTTTCAAATCTAAAACCGGATGATTTATATAATCAAACATTCTTCTAATTTGTCTGTTCCTACCCTCATAAATAGTTACCATGTATTTTGTATTGTCTTTTACATTGGCAATAAATTCTATATTTGATTTTTTTAATTTATAACCATCTAATATTATTCCATTTTTTAATTCTTGTATTTTGTTTTTGGTTGGTTTACCTTTCACTAAAACCTCGTAAACTTTTTTATGCTCAAATTTAGGATGAGTTAATTCATAAGTTAGATCACCATCATTCGTTAATATTAATAATCCATGAGAATCCTTATCCAAACGACCAATTGGATAAACCCTTGTATTAGATTTAATTAAATCAACAATTTTTTTATCAGCGAATTTATCCTTAACTGTTGAAGTATATCCAACAGGTTTATTGATAGCAATATAAACTTTTTCTTCTTTTTTTCTAATTTTCTTACCTTCAACTTCAACAATGTCACCATCATTTACTTGATACGATAAATCTAAAAGTATTGTCCCGTTGACACAAACTTTTGAGTTTTTGATTAGTTCATCAGCCTTTCTTCTAGAACAATATCCACTTTGCGCGATTAACTTATTTATTCTCATTTTCTTTTTCCTTAATAAGTTTTTCTATTTCGTTTAATTTAGGAAGATCTTCCAAAGAATTAATATTAAAATAATACAAGAACTCATCTGTAGTTCCGTATAATATAGGTTTTCCGATTTTATCGAGTCTTCCGACTTCTTTTATTAGATTTTTTTTAGTTAAAGTGTCAATTGATGAACTAGATTTTACTCCCCTTATTTCATCAATTTCAATTCTTGTTATTGGTTGTCTGTAAGCTATAATCGATAAAACTTCCATGGTGGTATTAGTTAATCTTGTATTTTTATTTTTCACAAAAATTTCTTTTAAAAATTCGTAGTATTCTTTTTTCGTTTGAATTTGGTAGCTATCGTTGATGCATCTGATTTCCAGAGAAGTGTTTCTATATTCGTATTCTTTAATTAAATCATCGAGCATATTTCTAGTTTCTTTTTTGCCAAGGTTTATAGCTTCAGATATTGAAGAAATATCTAATGGTTCACCCCATAAGAAAAGTAAAGATTCAATTTTATTTCGAATAATTTTATCTTCCATAATTACCTCATTAATATTTCCGTATTACCCTCATTTTTTACAACTTTTAGTATGTTTGATTTTAATAATTCTAGTAAAGCTAAAAAAACAGATATAACTTCATTTCTATTGGTCTTTTTGGATAAAAAATATGAAAAACTATATTTGTTATTTTTTTCTACCTTCCACAATATATCTTCAATACAATCTTCAATCTTATATTCTTCTGCTTCTATAATTTCTGTTTCTTCAATGACAATTCTATTATCTACCTTATTTAATATTTCTAACAAAGTTTCAGATAATAAATTAATGTCAGGAACAATCAAATTTTCTTTTTCAGATTGATAAACCGATAAATCCTCTTGAATTTTTCTAAAATGTTTCGATGAGATGTTTTCTAATTCAATCAATTGTTTAGAGATTTCTTTAAATTTTTTATATTCTATTAATCGTTGTTTAATTAAATCTTCATCTATCTGATCATCTTCATCAAAATCATTTTTGGGTAATAATTTTTTTGATTTTATATATAACAAAGTAGAAGCTAAGTAAATGAAATCAGTCAAATCTTTAGTAGAATGATTTTTCAAATTCTCAACTTCTTCAATGAATTTATTTGTAATTTTTGCTAAATCAACATTTTCTATATCAATTTTTTCTTTTTCAACCAAATTTAATAAAAGATCCATTGGACCGTTGAATTCTTCAGTTTCAATAATTAAACTCATAGTGCAATTGCTAACCTTAAAAACTTATCAATTATAAATGATGTTATAGGCGTTAAAACTTTACCCAACACACCTGAAAATATTAATATAAGCAATATAAAATAAGTGTATTTTTCATATTTTGCCATAAAATCTAAAAATTTTCCTGGGAAAAAAGCAGTTATAACCTTAGAACCATCTAAAGGTGGAACGGGTATTAAGTTAAATACAGCAAAATACACATTGTATACAATAAATAAACTCAAAATTTCTGATACTACAGGATTTACATGAGAAAATTTAACATATAAAAACGAAAATATAAGTCCTAAAATTAAATTTACTGTAACTCCTGCAATTGAAACCAAGAACATCCCTAAATGTCTGTTCCTAAAATTGTATGAGTTAATTGGAACTGGCTTTGCCCAACCAAACTTGAATAAAATCAAACTAATTGCACCTAATGGATCAATGTGATCAATAGGATTGAAGCTTAATCTACCCATGCTTTTAGCCGTATTATCACCCATCCAGTAAGCAACATAACCATGAGCAAGTTCATGGAGAACAATAGTTGGAAGTAATACAAGTATAATTATAATATAATGATTTATCGTTTCTAGCATTTACTCACATTCCTTAAAAAATATAGAATTCCCATAATTGTCTTCCCGTCAACAATAGCTCCGTCCTCTATCATTTGCATTAATTTTTCTTGTTCGATGAGTTCTATATTTAAAAATTCGTCATCATCTGCTTCTAGTTCGTCTCTGAATAATTCTTCAGCCAAAAAGAAACTTACTTTTTCATCACTAAAACCTGGAGAAGAATATGCATCGAACAGATAAGTTAAATTTTTGCAATTATAACCTATTTCTTCTCTCATTTCTCTTATCGCTGCATCTTTTGGTGTTTCGTTGTGTTCAATTAATCCTGCTGGTAATTCCATTAGTTGTTGGTCAATAGCTTTTCTATATTGACTAACGAAAAATAATTTATTATCTTTTACTGCGATTATGCACACAGCGTTTGCGTGCTCTACAATTTCTCTTTTGGAGTATTTTCTATTTGGAAGTTCAACCGTATCTAATCTGAGGTTTAAAATTCTTCCCTCATATATCATTTCACTCTTTATAGTTTTTTCTTCATAATCCATAATTATCTCCTATCATTTTTTAATTCATTTGCTTGATTGATCATTAATTTTGCTTGTTCAATTGTAGTTTCTGTGATGTTTATTCCACCGATCAATCTAGAAATTTCATTTACCTTTTCTTCAGGAGTTAATACTTTTAAAATTGATTTTGTTTCGTTATTACAATCAATCTTTTCAATTAAAATGTGATTATCGCTCAATGAAGCTATTTGAGGTAAATGACTTATTGAAATCACTTGCTTATCTTTTGATAAATCAATAAGTTTTTCACCTACTACCAATGCCGTCCTACCACTAATTCCAGTATCAATTTCGTCAAAAATAAGAGTATTGATATCTTCAAAATCTGATATAACTGACTTAAATCCAAGCATAATACGTGAAATTTCTCCACCAGATGCAATAGATGCCATTGGTTTTAAATCTTGTCCTAGATTTGTTTTAATTAGAAAATCCAATGAATCATAACCTTTTTCATTGAAATCAGAAAGCTTTTCAAATTTGACCTGAAAATCAGCATGTTTCATATTCAAATCTTTTAGATTTTGAACAATCAATTTTTCTAATTTAGAAACAATTTTTTTTCTAATTTTATGAAGTCTATCTGATAATTCAATCCCCTTCTGCTTGTCTGAATCAATTAATTTCTTGAATTTTCTTTTATTTTCTGTAATTTCATTCAGTTCTTTAAGTCTACGTTCCAAATCTTTTCTAAATGAAATTATATCATCAATAGATTTTCCGTATTTTCTCTTTAAATTTGTAATTATTGCTATTTTATTTTCTAAATCATTTAGTTTGAACTCATCTTGATAAATGCTTGATGAATATGAACTAATCCTTGAGAACAAGTCGTCCATCTCATAATAAATCTTATCCAAATCTTGCTTAAAAGAATTCACTTCATTATCAAACTCACAGATTGAGTCCATTTTGCTTAAAACAATATTAAACATAGTGTTTATATCTTGTTCATTGTAGTTTTCATCCGAATACATGTTTAATATTTCACCGATATTATTTTTAATCAAATTAACATTCGATAATTTATTATATTCATTTTCAAGTTCTTCTTCATCCAAGTTCTCAAGATCTATTTGTGATATTTCTTCAATTTGATAATTTATTATATCGAGTTGTCTATCCTTTTCTTCGTTTGAAATATTAAAACTCTTGTACGCTTTTTTGTATTCTGCAATATTATTGAGAATTTCCCTTAACTCAGTTTTGATTTTAAAAGTTTCTTCCTTATCAAAAGAATCAATTAAATCTAGATAAAAATCCTTGTTCAATAGTGATTGAGTTCCATTTTGTCCATGAATGTCAACAAATTTACTCATTAATTCATTTAGTGTGTTAAGCGTGATTGATCTATTGTTTAATTTATTTATACTTTTTAAATTAGTATCTACAATTCTTGAAATTATTATTACTCCATCTTCAACATTGTATCCCATGTCTTCTAAAAATTTAATTTTAGAATTATCAGCTATTGTAAATGTCGCTTCAACAATAGTTTTTTTTGAAGAATCTCTGATAAAACTTTTGTTAAATCTTTGTCCTAGAAGAAGTTCAAAAGCTTCTATCAAAATTGATTTTCCTGAACCAGTTTCCCCAGTTATGATATTAAGTCCATCTGTAAAATCGACATTGATTTTGTCAATTATCGCAAAATTTTCTATATAAAGAGAATTTAACATTTTTTTACCTGATGATTGATTTGATTTCTGAAACTAATTTTTCCAATCCAGATTTATCTTCAACAGTTATATAAATAGTATCATTACCTGTTAGAATTCCTGCTATATTGTCTAATTTAGCGTTGGTAATTGCCATACCACATACTGTTGCAGTGTGAGATATTGTTTTAATAATTACCATATCTTCATTATGCTTGATAGTCAACACAGCAGATCTGAAAATCTTATCTAATCTTTCGTTTAATGAATCGTGTACAGTGTCAATTATTGCATAATGATATTCGCCTTCTCTAGTTTGAACTTTTGATATTCTTAATTCTTTTATATCTCTAGAAATAGTAGCTTGTGTAGCTCTAACTCCATGAGCTTCTAAATAGTCAGAAAGTTCTTCCTGAGTTCTTATTTCATTTTCTTCTATTAAGTCTAGAATTAATCTTTGTCTTGTGTATTTTTTCATATTTCTACCTCAATTTATTAAATGCTGTCTCCACAACATCCTTGAATTTTATATTTTTATTATCTAAAGTCGTAATATGGATTAAATACTCTATATTTCCACTCTTACCTTTTATTGGACTATGTGTCATCTCAGAAATATACAATCCTTCATCATTTAGATAATTATTAATATCATTTATTATAGATAAATGTTCCTTTTTATTATTAATTATATGATTTTTTGTTTTTAATTCAAACTGCGGCTTTATCAAAAATATCATTTCGCCATTATTTTTTAGCATTTTAACGGCATTTGGAATAATCATTTTCAATGATATAAAAGATACATCGCATACTATAAAATCAAATCTCGGATACTCATCTACATTAATATTTCGAAAATTAGTATTTTCGAATAATTTAACCCTGCTATCATGTCTGAGTTCGTCAACCATTTGATTATTGCCAACATCAATAGCATAGACTTCTTTTGCATTATTTTTTAATAAAACCTGAGTAAATCCACCAGTAGATGAGCCTATATCTAGGCATAAATCATGCTTACCTATGTTAAATACCTCAAAAGCTTTTAAAAGCTTCAGAGCGCCTCTTCCCACATATTCAATGTGTTCTTTCACTTCAACTTCATCAGAATTTATCTCAAGTGATGGTTTCTTTACTAAATTACCCTGATAATAAACTAATTCATTCTCAATCAGAGATTTTGCCTTTGTTCTAGAAGATGCAAAGTTTTTTTCGCACAAATACAAATCAATTCTCATATTAATATTTCCTGTCCAACAGTTTATTTGTAATTTCAATTAAAGGTTGAGAATTATCGATATCTTTAATACAATCTATAGCTTTATCAGAGTACTGATTTGCATCTTCAATGCCTTTTTCTTTTCCAAAAATAGTGACATAAGTTTTTTTATTAATTTTTACATCATTTTCATAATCCATAATGTCATCAATTATTTGAAAAGCCATTCCTAGATTAAAAGCATAATCTTCTAGTTTTAATAATATATTATCGTCAACTTTACTTAAAATTCCAGCAGATACAGTAGCTGCTTTAAGTAAATTACACGTTTTTTTATCGTAAATTTCAATAATATTTTTTTCAGAAATCTCACTGTCAATATCCAAAAGTTGACCTTTTATCATGCCAAAACAACCTGATTTCTTTACGATATAATTTGCACACTTTGCGTCAATTTCGTTCTTAATCGATTCAGATAATACTTCAAATGAATAATTTAAAAGTGCATCCCCTACTAAAACTGCAATATCTTCTCCGTATTTTTTATGCACTGTTAACTTTCCTCTTCTATATTCGTCATTATCCATACATTCTAAATCATCATGCACTAATGAATAATTGTGAATTAATTCTATGGCAATAGCGTAATTTACAGATTCAGTTATCGATTCATTAAACATTTGATAAGTTAACAAAAACAAAAGTGGCCTTAATCTTTTTGCACCATCGTCAACAATGGTGTATTGCATAGCTTCGCCAATTTTATCATCGGAAAATTTTAAGTCTTTTAATGAAGTGTTTATTAAATTTATAATTTCCTTACTATTCATTATCATCACTTAAAAGCATGTTTATTTGAAAATCTTCTTCTTTGTTATCTTTAATCAAAGTCATTTTTCCTTCTTGTTCTTTCAAAATAGAACTTAATCTCTTGTGAAGCTTCATGCCTTCTTCGTATAATTTTATATTTTCTTCAAGACTCAGCTCTCTGTCTTCCAACTTTTCAACGATGTCACTTAGTCTTTTTAATCCTTCATCGTATTCTCTATATTCATTCATTGAATTTCTCCTTATTTTGAACAGTTGTATCAAGTTTACCATCTTTCATAATTAAGACAATTTTTTCGTTCTCCATAACATCATCAATAGATGAAATACTCTTATCATTCTTTAATACTTTTGCATATCCATTCTCTAAAATTGTACTTGGATTCAGATGCAATAAGTTATTTTTATATGAGTCTAAAATCAATTCTTTGTAATTAATATTTGAAATCAAATTTTTAATCATTGTTATTCGAATTTTATTTAGTTTTTCGATTTCTAAAGATAATAGCTTATCAGGTTTCAACAGATTTAATTTGTGGTAAATATTTAATTCTTCATTGAACTTATCTTCCAAATTTTTCTTATAAGCTTTTTTTAAGCTATCCTTCAAAAGTTGAAGATTATCCATGTGTTCTTTAATAATGTTTTTGGGGCCTAAAAATTCCAACTGCTTACCATAATACTCTAATTCTTGATTTTCATCTTCAAATCTTCTCATCAAAATTCTATTAATTTTAGCGTAACTTTCCTGTAAAAAATATTTTAATTCATCAAAATCAGCAGTGGCTAGCTCAGCAGCTGCTGTTGGAGTAGATGCTCTTAAATCAGCTACAAAATCAGAAAGCATAAAGTCATTTTCATGACCAACGGCGCTTATGATAGGGGTTTTTGAATTATAAATAGTTTTTAAAAGATTTTCATCATTAAATGAATTTAAATCCTCAAAACTTCCACCGCCTCTTCCTACTATAAGAGTATCTAGATTTTGCTCATCCATATATTTAATGCCTTGTATAATAGATTCTGACGATTGTTCTCCTTGAACAACACAATGATATATCAAAATATCGCAAATAGGATATCTTCTCTTTATTGTTCTGCAAATATCATTCACGGCCGCTCCTGTAGAAGATGTAATCACGCCAATAGCTTTAGGATATTTAGTTATGCATTTTTTGGTTGATTCCGAAAAAAAGCCTTCCTGTTCAAGCTTTTCTTTTAACTCTAAATACTTTTGAAAAAGGTCTCCAGTGCCTGATTTCTTACATTCTTTTACAAGAAGTTGATAAGTGCTTGATCCTTGATATGTTGTTATACTTCCTCTTAGTTGAACTTTGTCTCCATCTTTTAAGTTTATAGTTTTTGCAAGAGACATTGTTTTAAAAATCATACAAGAAATCAATGCTTTTTCATCTTTTAATCTAAAATAAACATGTCCTGAAATATTTTTATTAAAATTTGAAATCTCACCTTCTATCCACACATTTGATAAAATTGGATCTTTCTTCAAAGTATTTTGAATATAATCAGAGATCTCTTTAACACTATAAACTTGCATTTTCTTTTCTCTTTAATACAGAGCCTAATATGCCGTTGATAAAACTGTATGATTTTTCTGTAGAATATTCTTTCGCTAATTCAACGGCTTCATTAATTGCAACACTATCTGGAGTGCTTTCCACGTATAGAATTTCGCAAACACCAACTTGTAAAATCGATAAATCTAATTTGTTAATTCTGTCCAAGTTCCATTGTTTTGTGTTATTTTCTATAATATTTACTATGTCATCAATATGTTCAATAAAATTTAATACAATTTCTTTGAAAAATACTATATCATTTTTATTAATATTCTGATATTTACAAAATTCTTCAATTCTATTTTTATCGTAATCTCCATTCATATTCATTTCATAGATTAATTGCATTGCGCTTTTTCTAGATTGTCTTCTTGACATATTTCCTCCAAGAAAATAACCCTCTGATAAGAGGGTTACATTAAATACTTATTTTCTCACAAACAACATCTACATTTATGACAACTAACCCAGTCATCATGCCGATATTTTCTTTTATTTTCTTTTGCACCTTATAGCATACATCCTTGATGTTATAATCAGAATCTACTTCAATATGGGCTCTTACATTTACAGCATTGTCAAGAATTTCAATGATTACTGATTTTTGAGCTCCTTTTTGTATATTTACTTTTTCTGATTGTGGTGTCATAATAGCTTTTACACCTTCAACTTCCATGCAAGCTTCTGCTGCAATAAGTGAAATTATGTCATTAGAGATCTTAACAGATCCGTTATTAAATTTATTATCCATGTTATTCCTCCACACACAAATTTTATCAAAAAATGAAAAAAAATTCAATTTTAATTTATTATTGCTTCTATAAATTTTTCTGGTTCAAACTTAACCAAATCATTAACCTGTTCGCCAATTCCAATGAATTTTACTGGAATTCCCAATTCCATTTCAAGTGGAAATATCATTCCACCTTTAGCTGTACCATCTAGTTTTGTAATTATAGCACCTGTTAAATCAGTTGCATTCATAAATTCTTTTGCTTGAATAATAGCATTTTGTCCAGTTGTGCCATCTACAATTAATAAAATTTCTTTTTTAGCTTCCGGATATTCTTTTTCAATAACTCTCTTTATTTTATTCAATTCATTCATTAAATTCTTCTTATTATGAAGCCTTCCAGCTGTATCGCAAATTAATATATCTGCATCTCTACTTTTCATAGCACTAACTCCATCAAAAACAACACTAGCTGGGTCAGAACCTTCTTTGTGACTAATAATGTCAACTTTAGCTCTATTTGCCCATTCAGTAAGCTGCTCTATAGCCGCTGCTCTAAAAGTATCGGCAGCAACCATCAAAACTTTTTTCCCATCTTTTTTGAATTTCATGGCTAATTTACCAATCGTAGTAGTTTTTCCTACACCATTTACACCGACTACTAAAATAATAGTTTTATCATCTACATTTAAATTATTGTCGATCTTATCATTAATTATATTTTCTTTTAAAATATCAGCCAAAACATTTTTTATTTCACTTGGATCTTGAATGTTATTAAGTTTTACTTTATCTCTCAATTGAGCAACAATCTTTAATGTTGTTTCAACACCAATGTCAGCGGAAATCAAAGTTTCTTCAATTTCTTCGAATAATTCTTCATCAACCGTTCTATAATTGGCTAAAACTTGATCAATCTTATTAGAAATATTGTCACGAGTTTTAAGTAATGAATTCTTTAATTTTTCAAAAAATCCTTCCTTATTTTCTTCTTTATCTTCGATAATTTCTTCAGATTGTTCTTGGTATTTTTCGTTATCAGTTTCAGACTTTTCATTCTTTTCTTCAACGACTTTTTCAGCATCATTAACTTCTTCGCTTATTTCTATATTTTCATTGGATTGACTAATTTCTAATTCTTCTTGTTGCAAATCTTCTTCTGTATTTTTTGTTTCTTCGTCATATTTTTTAGACTTAAACTTATCAAAGAACTTATTTAGCATATCTCTCTCCTATCTACATCTAATTTAATCATTTTAGATATTCCATCTTTTTCCATACTTATTCCATATAATATGTTAGCTATCTCCATTGTACTTTTTCTATGTGTAATAATAATGAATTGAGTTTTTTCTTTAAATTTAATTAAATATTCTTTGTATCTCTTAATATTTATTTCATCTAAAGCAGCATCTATTTCGTCTAATATACAAAAAGAAGATGGTCTTGTCTCAAAAATCGCAAAAAGCAACGCTACCGCTGTCAACGACCTTTCTCCACCAGACAACAAGTTTAGACTTTGAAGTTTTTTTCCAGGTGGTTGAGCAGTTATTTCAATTCCAGAACTTAGAACATCATCTTCGGTCAATTTAAGACTTGCATATCCTCCATTAAAAAGTTGTTTAAAAATCGCAATAAATTTTGTATTTATTTCTTCAAATTTTTTGGTGAATACTTCTTTCATTTCTCTATTAAGCTTATTAATAGCGCTCATGATATCTGCCCTGGATTCAATTAAATCATTTTTACTCTTAGTCATAAAATCAAATTCTTTTTTAACTGATTCATATTCTTGAATACTATCTACAGAAAAAGAACCTATATTTCTTAAATCATTGATAATTTTATTGATTTCTTTCTGACTAATTTTAATATCAGAATTAGATTCTATTGTGTCGATATTAATATCATAGAGCTCATTAATATCTATTTTAATATTATTTAACTTCTCTGTTGTATTTAAAGCCTTTTCGATTAATGAGTTATTGCTAATTTCTATTTTTTGAACACTAGCATTTGAATCATATATTGATTGCTCAATCTTTGTTAACTCTGATTTAAATTCATTCATATTGGACTTCATATATAAAATTTCATTATTTAGCCCAGAAATAATATCATCATAATCAACAGTTTTAGATTTTATATCATTTTTATGGCTTTTGTATTTAGAAATACTTTTATGAATTTCATCAATTTTAACTGAATTAACTTTAAAGTTATCTTCCAAATATTCTTTTCTGATTTTTGCATCATTTAACTGATTATTAAATATATTTAAATCCCTTTGTACAGAAGAGTATTCAGATTTTAAACTAATTATATTCATTTTTTCCGAATTATATTGTTCTTGTAATTTCTCAATTTCAACACTTAATTCTTTTAAAACATTTTCTAATTCTACAATTTGATTTTTTAAATCAGTTTCTTGTAAATCATTGGCTTCACTTTGTATAGTATTTGAATTTAACTTATTATCAAAATCACTAATACTAGACCTCAAATATTTAATCTCAAACTGTTTGTCTTTTATGTTGATATTACAAGCATCCTTTTCAGTTCTTAATTTTACAATCTTATCTTCAATAATTTCTAAATCGGATTTGTTTTGATTAACAATATCAATATTTTCTTCGTATATTTTTTTCAAATCGTTGTATTCATTAACACAGTTTTTATACAAATTTTCAACAGAATTTAAACTATTTTTTGTTGATAGTATTGAGTAATTGGAAGGCTTTTTATATCCACCTACCATTGAACCCCAACTATTAATGATATCACCATCTAATGTAACTATTCTATAGTTTTTGTATTTCGAACTTACGTTAATAGCATCTTCCATATTTTGAGTGACAAGTGTTTTCTGTGCAAAATAATCTACAATATCCCTAAATTTTTCATCAGATTTTATAAATTCATTTAAATGTCCAAGTACCAATTTATCTTTTACATAATCATAATTTCTAGATTTTATTTTATTTAATGGTAAAAAAGTAAGTCTTCCTATCTTATTTGACTTTAAAAAATTAATTAATTCCTTACCATCATTTTCATTGCTGACAATTATATTTTGAAACGCTGATGACATTATTGCATCAACAGATTTCTCATACTGCTTTTCTACACTGATTAAATCCCCAAGTGTCCCTATTACTTTATCTTGTAAACTAGGATTTAACTTTTTAAAAAAGTTTTGAACTGTAAAATTGTATCCTTCGTGATTATCTATAGTATTTTTCAAAAACATATATTTATTTTTGTTAGTTATGGATTCTTCTTTTAAGTTGGATAATTTGTCTCTTAAATTAATTAAAGCTTTCTCTTTATCATTTATAATGCTAGAAATTCGTTCTTTATCTTTATCTAAATTATCCAAATGTTTGTCATAATCACTTAGCGTTTCTTCTAAATTTCGTAATGCTTCTACTAATTGATTTAATTTGAATTCAGATTCTTCTTTTTGCTTTTTTACCTCTGATATTTCTTTCAACCTTTCTTGTTCGATAGCATCACGTGAAGATTTTTCTATAATATGTTGTGTATAAATTGACTGTAATTTATTTAATTTTTCTGATTTCTTATCGCTCAATTCTTTTTTAATGTTAAGTTCATCTTCAGAATCATCAATATTCATTTTTTCTAAATTTGAATTTATTTCTTCAAGCTTTTTCTCAGAGTTTTTTATTGTATTTTGTAAATTATCAATTTTTGATGTTAAATTTTTAATTTCTGATGAATAATTCTCGTTTTCTTTTGTTAATCTCTCTAATTCAGTGTTGCTATTTTTAAGTCTTTCATCATTCAATTGAATATCTGATTCATTTTTTATTTTTTGATTCTTAATATCAGCTAAATTAGAGATTTTTAATTCCGTATCGATATCTATTTTATTGATGCTTTTTAATAAATCATTTCTTTTATTTTCAAATCTTACAAGTTTTGATTTTAAGTCAATCAAACTTTTATCATTATTTTCTTTTTTCTCAATGACATCACTTAGTGTAATAGAAAGTTTTTCTATATCCAATAAAGCTTTTTGAATTTCCATTTCCTTTAGTTTTTCTTCCAGAACAATTCCTTTTTTAGCTTTTTTACTTTCTTTTTCTAAATATTTTAATCTATCAACTTGTGAAATCAATATATCTTCAATTCTTAGTAAATTTTCATTAGTTTGTTCAAGTTTCTTAACACTTTGTTCTTTAATGTATTTTTGTTTGGAAATTCCAGATGCTTCTTCAAATAATTCTCTTCTATCTTCACTTTTTGATGACAGAATTTCGTCGATTTTACCTTGACCTATTACAGAATATCCTTCTTTTCCGATTCCAGTATTTAAAAACAATTCCTTGACATCTTTTAGGCGAACTTGGTTCTTATTGATGTAATACTCACTTTCACCAGTACGGAAAACTCTTCTTGTTACTGTAATTTCTTGATAATCAATGTCTTTCCATAAGTCATTTTCGAATGTTATGGAAACTTGTGCAAAGTTAACAGGTTTTTCCTTCTGAGTTCCAGCAAAAATAACATCTTGCATTTTATTTCCACGGAGATTTTTTGCTGATTGTTCACCTAAAACCCATAAAATAGCATCAGAAATATTTGACTTTCCGCTACCATTTGGCCCAACAATTGCTGTTATGGGATTATCAAAATTCAATTTTATTTTATCTTTAAAGGACTTAAAACCTTGTATTTCAACTGATTTTAATCCCACAGCTACACCTCTTTTTCAATGTTTTTAAAAATATTTTCTAAATTAATATCAATTTTATTGATATGATCTAACAATAAGAAGTTATTATTAGAATTAGAATATTTTATTGTTTTTAATCCATATTTTTCTTTAAAATATTTTTTGTTTTCCCCATTATAGCCGACAAAATTATTCAAAATATTTGGTTTGGCATGTATTTCAAGTGTTTCAAGATTATCATTTTTCAAAACATAATCTACCACTTTTCTATACAAATTATCTTCTACCAATTGTCTATAATTTGGATGAATTGCCCCTGCAACTACATCTTCGCCTTGTTTTATATTTTCTGTATTTAATAGACCTAATCTAATAACTAGAATGTTAGCGTTTATAAATTTCAAATATATTTTGGTACAATTTTCGACCGAATCGTGCAAATTTTCCGGACTATATTTATTAATTTTGGTAAAAGATTCAAGCATAGTATTCTTTATAACTAAAGTTGGATATATCCTGATAAAATCAGGTTGTAACTTGATTAATTCATCTGCAGTATATAAGTCCATCTCTGGGGTTGATTTGTATAAGCCTGTCATCATTTGGAGCCCTAAACTAAATCCCATAGATTTTATCAGCTCAGTAGATGTTTTAACACACTGACTATCGTGACATCTTAAATTTGAATCTAATACACTATCTACCATAGATTGAACACCTAACTCTATAGTTTCTACGTTAAATTCCTTAAGAATATTTAAAATGTGTTTGTCAATATAATCAGGTCTTGTAGAAATTCTAATCGATCGAACTTTACCGTCTTCAATGAATTCATTTGCTATTTTTAAATAGTCTATCATAGCTGTTTCTTCAATTCCTGTAAATGATCCCCCGTAAAAAGCTATTTGAATATCTTCTTGACTTTTATTAGGAAAATTTGCAAGTTGATTTTTTATTTCATTTCTTATTTCATCTTTTTTAACAACTTCGATATAATTTGTAATTTTGCGTTGATTACAGAAAATGCAATCATTTGGACATCCTAAATGAGGAATGAACAATGATACAATGTAATTTTTCTTACTCATTTATTACCCTTAATCTAATCAAGGCGTTTCTAGCAGCATCTTGTTCTGCATGTTTTTTTGAAGAGCCAAATCCAGATCCTATAACCAAGTTACCCTCATAAACATCAACATAGAATTTCTTGTCGTGATCTGGACCTTCTTCTTTAACAATCTTGTACTTTAATTTATCTCTTGAATTTTTTTGATTATTTTCCTGTAACATAGTCTTATAGTCAATAAAACTAGACTTTGTTTCTATTTCAGCTATGAATAGACTTTTAAACTTATTTTCTACAATTTTAAAAGCCGATTCATAACCAGAATCCAAATATATTGCACCAAAAACTGCTTCGAAAGTATCAGCAAGTACACTAGGTTTTTCACTGCCACCTGAAATAAATTCACCGTGACCCATCATTAAATATTTTCCTAATTCTAAATACTTGGCCATATTTGAGAAAGATTTTTCACATACCATTTGACTTCTAATCTTTGTCATAGCACCTTCTTTTAACGAAGATTTACTATTATACAAGAAGTCACTAACAATTAGATCCAAGACTGCATCTCCTAAAAATTCCAATCTTTCGTTTGAAATATCTTTATATGATTTGTTTTCATTTCCGTATGAGCTATGAAAAAAAGCCAGGTTTAACAGATTAATATCTGTAAACCTGTAATCTAATTTTTCTTCTAGGTCATGTAGCATTTCAATTCTAGCTTTGTCCACAACTATTTTCCTTGTGCCCTTTCAATTTCATTAACTACATCTTCTACATTTTTTAACTCAGATAACTTTTCGTCATCAAGTTCTATATCAAATTCTTCTTCTACATCCATTACGATTTCCAATAAGCGTACTGAATCCGCTTTAAGATCTTCTACAAATCTTGTTTTTTCGTCTATATCGTCTCTATTAAATTCCTTTTTTAAGCCTTCAACAACTTTTTCATAAATTTCTTTATTCATTTGCTAACTCCTTTTTTAATTTATCAGTAACATCTTCTTCAACGAATTTTATCAGCGTTAAAATCCCAGACATAATAGCGTCCCTGTTAGATGAGCCATGAGCTTTAAACACCGGCTTCTTAGTTCCTAGAAATGGTGCAGATCCAACACTGTTATAATCAATACCTGTACTCATTGATTTAATCATAGGAATAATAGCTTGTTGAGATTTTTCATCAAGCTTAGATAATTTTGACTTAGCTAAAGTTTTAATAAACTCAACGGAACCTTCTATTGTTTTCAGAAGAATATTTCCTGAAAAACCATCAGTTACCACGACATCAAAATCACCTTTCAAAACATCTCTTGCTTCAACATTACCTTTAAAATAAGGATATTTTGATAAATTCTTGTATGTTTCTAATCTTAATGAATCTCCCTTATGTTCTTCGACTCCAATATTTAATAGACCTACTTTGCAATCCTCTTTTCCTAAAATATTTTTGGAATAAACATATCCCATTTTTGCAAATTGTTCTAATAAATCAGAAGTGACATCAACATTAGCTCCAACATCTAATACTACCACATCACCCTTTAAGCTAGGTACTGTAACCATCAAACAAGGTCTAGATACATTATCAAGTCTTCTAGTTATAAGTGTAGCCCCTGTTAATAAAGCACCAGTAGAGCCTGTCGATAAGAACCCATCGTAATCTTCGTTTAATAAATCAAAACATTTTCTCATACTAGAATCTTTTTTCGATCTTATCGCTTTCGTTGGTGATTCATTATTTTCAATGGTTTCTGTAGCATTTACAAAATCTATTTTGTCTTCAAATCTTTTATTTACAATATTTCTATTTTCTTCTTCATTTCCTACTATCGTCAAGTTAAAATCTTTTTGTTCAAGAGCCATTATAGCCCCTTCTATTAATTCTGATGCTCCTTTATCGGAACCCAAAGTATCTAATAAAATTTTCATACTTCACCTCTAGTATATTCTATCACAATATTGTATGTTATAACATCAAACAAATAAAAAAGCCGCTTAATAATAATTAAGCGGCTCTCTTTTCATTAATTTTGTTCTGAATTATCTACAACTTGTTTTCCATCGTAATACCCACATTCTTTACATACTCTGTGAGGTAATTTTGGAGATCCACAATTAGGACATGTAGTTATAGTAACTCTTGGTAATTTATACGAAGAAGCTCTTCTTTTATCTCTTCTAGTTTTAGAAGTTTTTCTCTTTGGTACTGCCATGCTACACCTCCTTAAGGACTTTAGTCCTTAAAATTTATACAAACAACGTAGTTAATTATAATATAATAATGTTAAGTTGTCAATAAAAATATTATTATTTTGCTAAGTCTAAAGTGTCTCTAGCAATCATTAATTCTTCATTAGTTGGAACAACATAAACTTTAACTTTTGAATCATCAGCTGAGATTAAAGCTTCTTCACGAGTATTGTTCTTTTCAAGGTCTAATTTAACGCCTAGTTCTTCAAATGTATCTAAGATATCTTTTCTCATAGATGAAGAGTTTTCCCCGATACCACCAGCGAAGCAAATTGCATCAACATGACCTAATTCAGCCATATATCCACCAATATATCTCTTAACTCTTTCAATAAACATATCAAGTGCTAATTGAGCTCTGTCATTTCCTTTTTCTGCTTCTTCTTCAAGATCTCTAAAGTCTGAACTAATTCCTGAAACTCCTAATACACCAGATTTTTTATTCAAAATTTGGTTCATTTCATCAGCTGAATATCCTTTTTCATTCATTAAGAATGTCATTACAGTAGGATCCAAATCTCCACTTCTAGTTCCCATTAAAAGTCCTTCCAATGGTGTAAGTCCCATTGATGTATCGTAGCATTTTCCGTCTTTAACAGCTGCTATAGATGAACCATTACCTAAGTGAACTGTAATAATATTGATGTCTTCTTTATCTAATAATTGTTGAGTTCTTAAAGTAATATATCTGTGGCTTGTTCCGTGGAAGCCAAATTTTCTTAATCTGTAATCTTCATAGTATTCGTAAGGAATAGCATACATAAATGTTTTAGCTGGCATTGTTTGATGGAAAGCAGTGTCGAATACAGCGATATTTTTCTTTCCTGGAGCTAATTTTTCACACGCTTCAATTCCCATTAAGTTAGCTGGGTTGTGAAGTGGACCAAATTTGATAAATTCTCTAATCTTATCTTTTACTTTATCGTCAATAATGCAAGATTCTGTTAATTTATCTCCACCGTGTAGTACTCTGTGACCAATAGCAGATACTTCGTCTAAACTCTTGATAACACCATATTTTTCATCTAATAAAGCATCGAAAACATGGTTAATAGCTTCAGTGTGATCTTTCATTGGTTCTTCGACTACTAATTTTTCTCCATTAACTTTATGAGTTAATTTAGAACCTTCAATTCCAATTCTTTCTACTAATCCTTTACATAATACACTTTCATCAGTCATATCAAATAATTGATATTTTAATGAAGAACTACCACAATTGATTACTAATACTTTCATTTTTTCCTCCTAATTTTTACCTAATTTACTTTCTTTTCCATGAATCAATCTATTTATATTGGATCTATGCTTGAATAATGATATTATTCCTAGCAAAATATAAATTAAACCAATGTAAAAGTCTTTTCTAATGTAAATTAATCCATAAATAACAGCTGAAACACATCCTATTATGCTTCCCAATGAAACATATTTAGTTATAAGTACAACTATTAAAAACAATATTAATAAAAATAAAATTTGTAAAGGTTGGGCAAACAATAAAACACCGAAAGATGTCGCAATTCCCTTACCACCTTTAAAATTATAAATAACCGGTAATATATGTCCTATTACACATAAAAGCCCACATACTAGTATACCTAAACTGCCGAAAAATTTAAAGCCCAAATATGCACACAATAATCCTTTTAAGAAATCAATCAAAAAAGTTGCCAAACCAAACTTTACTCCATAAACTCTTAAAGCATTCGTTGCACCTGCATTTTTGCTTCCATAATTTCTTATATCCTGTTTATAAATCAACTTAGAAAGCACAATAGAACCACTTATATTACCTATGAAATAACATATTATTCCAAGGACAATTAAATATAAATAATTCACTATTTTCCCCTTGTCTTAAATTCAAATTGCAAAGGAACACCTTCAAAGCTAAAGTTTTCCCTTAGCTGATTTTCGATATATCTTTGGTATGAAAAATGCATCAAATCATTTCTATTTATGAACACCAAAAATTTTGGTGGTCTGGCTTCTATCTGAGTAATATAAAAGATTTTCAAACGAACACCTTTATCTGATGGTGGTGGATTTAATAATACTGCTTTTGATATTACATCATTCAAAACACCTGTGCTAATTCTCATAGAATAATTATTATCTACTTTTTCGATTTCAGTAAACAAAGTATCTATTCTTTTGTTTTCTTTTACACTTATGAACACGATAGGAACATACATTACAAATCCCAATTTAGTTCGGATATCTTTTTTGAAATCATTCATAGTGTTTGTTTGTTTTTCAACAAGATCCCATTTATTCACAAGAATAATCATAGCTTTACCTTGATCATGAGCATAACCCAAGATTTTAGTATCTTGTTCGCTAACACCTTCAGCGGCATCTATCATTAGAACGCAAATATCAGACCTATCAATCGCTGATAAAGTCCTAACAACAGAATACCTCTCAACTTCTGTGTCAATCTTTTTTCTTTTTCTTAGACCTGCTGTATCTATAAATATATACTCATTTCCCTTGTAATTAATCTTGGAATCTATGGCATCTCTTGTAGTTCCTGCAATATCAGTAACTATCATTCTTTCTTCGTTTAATAAGTTATTAATCAAAGAACTTTTACCAACATTCGGTTTTCCAATTAGACAAACTTTTGTAATATCCTCATCAGATTCTGTATTTGAATTATCATCAAATTTTGAAACAACAGCTTCTAGTAAATCTCCAAGCCCCATAGAATTTGAAGCACTTATAGGAAATATTTCATAAAATCCTAGATTATAAAAATCATATACATTGTCCTGTTGTTTGATGTGATCAATTTTATTTACAACTAAAATTACGCTTTTTTTCGTTCTTCTAAGCATATCGGCAACTTCCATATCAATTGGAGTGATACCTTGTTTACCGTCAACCATAAACAAAATAACATCTGCAGTTTCAATAGCAAGTTCTGTTTGTTTTTTAATATTTTTAGTAATGATTTCATTACTTTTTGGTTCCAAACCACCTGTATCTACAACTGTAAAATATTTATTTTGCCACTCAGCTTCCATATACAATCTATCTCTTGTAACACCTGGATCATCTTGAGTGATGGCGATTCTTTTCTTAATTAATTTATTGAATAATGTAGATTTTCCTACATTAGCTCTTCCTACAATAGCAACAACTGGTTTTGCCATGTTATCACCTCATTTCTCTATAAATGATACCATAAAATGTGTCAAATATACAATATTTCATCAAAAAATAAAGCTAATACTAAACTTTTGTCTAGTATTAGCTTAAAATTTATCTATTGATTGGGAATTGTTTCATCAATTCTACAACGTCTTTTTTGATTTCTTCAGCAGGTCTACGTTTCTTTAATGCGTCTAACATAAATTCTGCTACTTTTGCAGCTTCTGCTTCTTTTAATCCTCTAGTTGTAATAGCTGGTGTACCAATTCTTATACCACTAGTTACAAATGGTGTTTCTGGATCATTTGGAATAGTGTTCTTGTTTGTTGTAATATTAACTTCGCTCAATAATGCTTCAGCTTCTTTACCTGTCATTTCAAAGCTTCTGCAGTCGATTAATAATAAGTGGTTATCTGTACCACCAGAAACTAATCTTACATCGTTATCTAAAAATACTTTTTCCATTGCTTTTGCATTCTTCAAAATTTGATGAGTGTATTCTTTAAATTCTGGTTGCAAGTCTTCTTTGAAACATACTGCTTTTGCTGCAATAATGTGTTCTAATGGACCACCTTGGAATCCTGGGAATACTGATTTGTCTATTAATTTTTTGTGTTCTTCCTTACAAAGGATAGCTCCACCTCTTGGTCCTCTTAATGTTTTATGTGTTGTTGTAGTTACAAAATCTGCATAAGGAACCGGACTTGGATGATCTCCAGTAGCTACTAATCCAGCAATGTGAGCCATATCTACCATTAAATATGCGCCAACTTCATCTGCAATTTCTCTGAATTTTTTGAAATCTATAACTCTTGGATATGCAGAAGCACCAGCTACGATTAATTTAGGTTTGTGTTTTAAAGCTAATTCACGAACGTTTTCATAATCAATTGTTTCAGTTTCAGGATCTACACCATAATCTACGAAATTATAGAATTTACCTGACATATTTACCGGTGATCCATGAGTTAAGTGTCCACCTTCTGTTAATCTCATACCTAATACTGTATCTCCAGGTTTTAAAACTGCAACATATACAGCAATATTAGCATTTGCTCCACAGTGAGGTTGAACGTTAGCATGATCTGCATTAAATAATTCTTTTAATCTATCTATAGCTAATTGTTCTATTTTATCAACATGTTCACAACCGCCGTAATATCTTTTTCCAGGATATCCTTCAGCATACTTGTTAGTTAACTCAGTACCCATAGTTTCAAGTACTGCTTTTGAAACAAAGTTTTCTGAAGCTATCAACTCGATATGTTCTTCTTGTCTTTTGATTTCATCATTTAGATGTCCAAAAACCTCTGGGTCAAAATTTTCTAAATTTTGTCTACAATTATTCATACAAACCTCCAATTATTTTCGTGATATGAACTAGGTCCTTATCAACAAATTTTTTATCTATAAATTTTACAATTATATAGCCAATTAATAATCCTACAAGTCCTATACCAAAAGATGCTAATTCAAAATTTCCTATTTTATTTTCCAAAATAGAATATGATGATATAAGAGCAATTAGGAAAAATGTTAAAGGCACTAAATACAACAATGCTGTATATTTAAGCATTGAAGAATCATCACCTGAAATTTGCACTCTATCCCCTACCTTAGCACTTATATAGTTTGCACATTCTATAACTTGCGTTTGATGTTCACAACCTGAACATTTGCTGCAACCTTCACCACCACAAGCTCCTTTTCTAGTTATTAGAACAGATGCTTTTGTGGATTCAGTTTTTATAACCATTCCTTCTTTTGCCAAAAAAATTACCTCAATTCTTTAATAACATATGATGCAATCATAAGTCCGACACATGAAGGTACAAAGCTTATACTTGCCGGAGCATTTCTTCCATTTGAAGATAGAACTTCTCCTGACCTTTGTTCATCAGACCAAATGCATGTAAGTTTGTCAACGTTTCTTCTTTTTAGCTCTTTTCTCATTACTTTAGCCATTGGACAAGTGTGGGTCTTTTTAATATCCGTAATTCTAAAAAGAAAAGGATTTAGTTTCGATCCCGCACCCATAGAACTTATCAACTTAATATCGTTTTTATAACAATACTCAGCCAAATCTAGCTTCGCTGATATTAAATCAATAGCGTCTATAACATAATTATAATCTTTAAGATTAAATAAATCAACAGTAGAATTATCAAACTTTTCCCTAAATTTAATAACTTTGCAATTCGGATTAATTCTGTGAATTCTTTTTTCAAATTCATCTACCTTATAATTTCCAACAGTATCTTCCAAAGCTATAATTTGGCGATTGATGTTTGTTATATCGATAGTATCATAATCTACTATTGCTAATGTTCCTACTCCACATCTAGCCAAAGCTTCTATTACAAAACCTCCAACTCCACCGCAGCCAATAACAGCTACTTTGGAGTTGATGATATTTTCTAGGTCATTTTCACCTATTAGAAGTTTTGTTCTTTCAAATCTTTTATCCATACTAATCTAATTTGATGTGAATTTCTTTAAGTTGTTTCTCGTCAACATTTGATGGAGCACCAGTTAATAAATCTGTAGCAGATTGTGTTTTAGGGAATGCTATAACATCTTTGATATTATCAGTTCCAACTAATAACATCATAAGTCTATCCATACCATACGCTAATCCACCGTGTGGAGGTGTTCCATAGTTGAAAGCTTCAACGAAGAATCCAAATTTGTTTTCAATCATTTCTTCAGTTAATTCTAATGCTTCGAACATTTTCTTTTGTAAATCAGAATTGTTAATTCTTATAGAGCCTCCACCTATTTCATCTCCATTACATACAATATCGTAAGCTTTAGCTCTTACTTTTTCCTTGTCAGTTAACAAATATTGAATGTCTTCTTCTTTTGGCATTGTAAATGGGTGATGCATTGCTACAAATCTGTTTTCTTCTTCGTCGAATTCAAATAATGGGAAATCAACTATCCAAACAAATTCGAATGTATCATTGTCAACCAAATTCATATCTCTTGCAATTTTGTTTCTTAATGCACTTAATCCATTAAATACAATATCATTTTTGTCTGCTAGTATAAATATTAATGCATTTTCTTCTTCTTTTGTAGATTCAATTATCGAATTCATTTCTTCATCAGATAAGAATTTTTTAATTGAAGATTGAATTTCTCCATCGTGAACTCTTATCCAACTTAAACCTTTAGCTCCGTATTCTTTTACAAATTTTTCTAATTTGTCAATTTTTTTACGTGAGTATTCACTTTCATAATTACCAATATTGATACATCTAACGCTTTTGTTTTTATCATTACAACTTGAGAATACTTTGAATTCTGAATCTTTTACTAATTCAGTGATATTTTTCAATTCAAATCCAAATCTCAAATCTGGCTTGTCGCATCCATATCTTTCCATAGCTTCTGCGTAAGTCATTCTCTTAATAGGAGTTGGAATATCAATTCCTCTAATTTCTTTGAAAAGTTTTTTAATCAAGCCTTCATTCAATGTCATTACATCTTCTTGATCAACAAAACTCATTTCCATATCCACTTGAGTGAATTCAGGTTGTCTATTCGCTCTCAAATCTTCATCTCTGAAACATTTAACGATTTGGTAGTATCTGTCCATTCCACTAATCATAAGAAGTTGCTTCATTAACTGTGGTGATTGTGGCAATGCGTAGAAACTGTGTTCATTTACTCTACTTGCAACCAAATAATCTCTAGCTCCTTCTGGAGTTGGTTTACCTAAAAATGGAGTTTCAATTTCATAAAATCCATTTTCATCTAAATAATCACGAATTAATTTATTAGTTTTGGCTCTTAATTTTAAATTATTTTGTAATTTAGGTTTTCTTAAATCCAAATATCTGTACTTTAACCTAACAGCTTCTTGAGCATTATCATCATCTTTAATGTAAATTGGAGGAACATTAGCTGTATCCAAAACAATTAGTTCGTTAGCTATAACTTCGATTTCTCCAGTAGGAATGTTGTTGTTTTTTGATTCTCTTTCTCTAACATCACCTTTTACACATAAAACATATTCGCTTTTAACATCTTTTGCTTTATCGAAAATCTCTTTGTTATCATCCTTTATAGCTATTTGAGTTATTCCTGTGTTATCTCTCAAATCTATAAAGATAAGAGATCCTAAATTTCTTTCTTTTTGAACCCATCCCATAAGAATGACTTCTTTGTTTACATCACTTAATCTCAACTCCCCACACATGTGAGTACGTCTAAGATTTCCCATACTATTCATAAAAAACCTCCTAAAATATAAAAAACCCGTCCTTATGATAAGGGACGAGTTAAATCGCGGTACCACCCTAATTAGGTAAACCTCACTTTAATTTATAACGCTATTAAGCGGAAAATTCGACTCAAAAATGTCTGCAATTACTATGAATAATAAGTCACACCAACCCTTATCTCTCTGAAAATCAATCATAATGCGCTCTTTTTATCTCTGTCTTTATAACAAAATTATATTCAAAAAACTTTCAATTGTCAAACCATCTATTTTTTTCTTCTGTTTTTATAAAAAGCGATAATTTCGTTTAGTTCATCGACCTTAAAAATTAAAATACAACTCAAATAACTAATTCCTGCAACAATTATAGACATCATTAATGATAATGTATTTGAAAATCTCATATTTGCCGTTTTAAATGTAATATAAGCTAAAGCTCCCATTATCAACGATGAGATCAACATCTTAAAAATATTTACAAATGATGATTTTGTAGAGCTAAAATCCCCAATTTTTTTGTGTAATCTCATTATTATCATTATTGCGCCAATTAGATTTGCAAAACTTGTTGCTACTGCTAATCCTACTAAGCCAAAAATTCTTGATAAAATAATATTTCCTATTATATTTATAGCAACCATAATAACAGAATTAATCGTAGGAGTTTTTGTATCATTCATGGCATAAAATGATTTCGACAAAATATCTCTGATAGCAGTTCCTATGATTCCCAAAGCGTAGAAGAACATACAAACTGATGTCATATCAACATCATTCATCGTGAACGCTCCCCTAAAGAATAGCATCTTAGTAATAGGATAAGATAATACCAAAAGTCCTATTGTCGCTGGGATTACTAAAATACAAATCATAGACATTGATTTCATTATGCTATCTTTCATTTTATTCAAATCATTAGCAATAAAATTTCTAGACAATTCAGGATACACAATTACAGAAATATTTGCTATAACAATTCCAGTTACAAATTCAATAAGCCTTGATGCATAATTTAGAATTGGAATACCATTAGCTGAAACTGTAGATGCTATCGACTTATCTACCATAACATTAATTTGATTTACCGATACTCCTAAAATTATCGGAATTGATAGTAATACAATCATTTTTACATTTTTATCTGAAAAATCTAAAATCTTATGATATTTAAAATTCTTTCTTTTCGTTATAAATATGTAAGGCAAATATTGAAGTGCATTTCCCAATAGCAAACCAATTCCAACTATCATATTATTGTCGTATTTGTTAGATAGTACAAGAGCAAGAATAATGAAGAAATTCATTATAAAACCTTGTAAATTTTGAACTACAAAATGATTATTCGCATTCAAATATCCCTTGAATACACATGACATTATGGACGGTATCATTGACAATAAAGTCAATCGCATGAATTTTATAGTTAATTCTTTTGTATATCCAGTAAATCCTGGAGCGAAAATTTTAATTACAGATGGTGTAAAAATCTCAAGTATTACTATTAATGCTAATATTATAATAACAACTATATTGTTGATATTTGATGTAAAAATATCACCTTCTTCCTTTCCCTTTTCGTGTACTATTTTATTATATATAGGAATAAAAGAAGTTGAAATTCCCGCTGAAAACAAGCTTACTATTGTAATCGGCAATATTTGCGAAACCAAAAATGCGTTGGCAACCGGTCCATTTGTAGGAAAAAAATATGCCAGTGTAGTTTCTCTTACTAATCCTAAGACTTTTGATAGTAGTGTAATTATCATAAGTATAATTGCAGTCTTTTTCATAAGTATCTCCTGTTTATATTTAAAAAATTTGTTGGTTGTGATATTATTTATACTATAGATAATAACACAGGTCTAACGATAATTAAAGGTGATAAAATGAATATAAGATTATTGGTAAAACAAATGGATGAGTTGGTTGACTCTTCGGACATAAAAATAATAAACGATATCGATAATATTTCGTTAAATTGTATTTCTGATCAGAAAAACACCCTATCCATAATTGAATATGACAAAGATATTATGTGTCCTAAAAATTCTAATATTCTTTTTTTGAAAGCAGAAGATGAAATTATAGAAAACGAGAACGCAAATATTATTTATTCAAAAGAAGATGATATTTTCAAAGTTTACGAAATTATAAATGGATTTTTGCGTAAAAACGCAGAGTTCTATAATAGAATTTACAATACAATTTCAAACCGTGAGGCTGTTAATAATTTGCTTTTAATCATAAAAGATTATTTTGATGTAAATGTATGCCTATTGAATTCAAACAAAAAGTTGTTGCTAAATACATTTGATTTTTCAACTATAAAAAAGATTTATCCGTTGGAAATAAAAAAGAAAAGCTTGAGCAAATTGTACGGATATCTCGCTTTTGAAACTATTGAAGATGAATATGAATTTGAATTCAGAAAAATTTCCAAAATAATTTCAACATATATTTATAACAATGTAAACGGACTGATAAATTCAAAGGAAGACATATACAGTACTATTAAGAATTTGATTTCTGGAAATATTACAGAAAAAGACGAAGAAAATATCGCAAATATAGGTTGGAAAACAGATGACAATTACGATATTAATGTAATTAAAATCGAAGGTGGTTTATTTAAATACCAAGATATGTTCTCACACGGAAATAGGTTTGTTTTGGATTATCCAATGTATATGTATTCTGTATTACAAGAAGGATACCTTGTGTTATTAACTAATAATAAAATTAAAGATGTTTCATCAGTAAAGACTAACTTAAACTTTTTTACTGAAAAATACGACTTAAAAAGCATTAAATTATCACTAAAAAACAACCTTTTCAATTTGAAAAAAGCTTATGATTTATCTAGAAGAATTTTAGAAAACAGTATAGAATTAACTGAAAACATAAACGATAATTGCTGTAAAATCATCTATGATTTGGTATGCTTGGATTCTGAAATAGAAATATTAGTTCCAGAATTCATCTATAAACTAAAATATGACGATATAAATAATGGCACAGACCTCCTTAGAACATTATACTTTTATCTTGTAGAAGAACGCTCATTGATTAAAGCATCTCAAAGACTGAATGTACACAGAAACTCAATCGTTTATAGAATAAACAAAATTAACGAATTGGTAGATATTAATTTGGATTGTTACAAAGCAAGAAAAAACATAATAAGCGCTTTGGAAATCATCGACCGATTGGACAATACGCTTAAAATAACAGAAGAAGACATTTAATTGTCTTCTTCTATTTTTTGCAATAATTGCATTGCCATATTAAAAATATCTTCGTGTACATCATCATAAGAAACCAAAGTTGACAATGTGTCTTGTGCATTTTCAACTCTATTTGAGTTTAGTTCAATAACTGCTTTATTGTACAATAAAATTTCATTGTCTTTATGAATTTTAAGCCCACGATTTAAAACCTGAATTGATTTTTCAAAATCATAATCGTTGAAATAAGCCACAGACATATCATTATACAAATCAACATGATCAAATCCCATACTTTCAGCTTTTTCAAAATATTCTATAGCTTTATCCAAATCATTCAAATTCAAGTAGCATTTACCCATTAAATAAATAATTCTGGAAGTTTTTTCAAGTTCTTGGAAAATTTCAAGTGCTTTTTGTGGTTTTGAATTGATTAAAGTAGTCGCAAAATCCAAATCTCTGAGAGGCTTTATATCCTCCATTAAACGTTCAACTTCATTTATCACAATTAATACTCTTTTTTCATCGTAATCGTTAGGTGATGTTGCCATCTTATGAGTATTTTTTAAGTAATCATAAGCTTTTATATAATTATGATTTAGTAATTCTAAGTTTGCAAGTTCTACATAATTTAAGAAAAAATCAGGAAAATTTGCAACATTTTCATTTAAAACTCTGAAAGCTTCTTCAATAAAAATACTAGAATTAAACTCATCTTCGAGCGCCATTAATCTCAAACAATACGCATAGTAATAAGCATTATCCGCAATGTCCGATTTTAATATATCATTTGTTCTAAAATAAATAACAGCTTCTTTTGGGTTTGAAATCTTTTCAACTCCCATAGATATTATTGATTTTTCAATATCAGGGAAAATATTGTACATAATATCTGTGTAGTTTACACAGTATTTGAATGTTCTATCGTAAGCTATGTTATAAATCATGCCTTTAATTATTAATTCCAAATCAAAATTTTTGACGAAATCATTGTTCTTGACTCCATCTAACAAATCTTTTTCTAAAACAGGTAGTGGAATATCTTTATCAATGTAATCATTTGATTCTAATAAATTCACATAAACCAACTGGTCCATAAATTTACTGAAATATTCGTCAATCTTATTAATCATTTATTTCTCCCCCGTTTCTAAAATTCTGTACAAATTAGCCCTATATAACATGAATAACGAAATGAACATCAAAAGTAATCCAAATTTCAAAATCGACACAATTTCATTTGACATTATAAAGTCTTCAAATGTGTAATTTTTCATAATCAAATTAAATAAAATTGCAAAAATCACAACATTAGGTATGTTCCATGTTAAAAAATTTTTAAAATTAAATTTTAATGATGTCCAAATCGATTTATAAAATTCTTCGTCAATCATGTAAAGTGTCTCCACTAACGGATTAAATATTAATAAAAGAACAATTACTGCTCCTTCGTATTTTTTTAAGAAAAAATACAACAATAATAAAATTCCTCCATTAAATGCAACCTTTAACATTAATTTGGGAATAGTAATCGGTTCTATTTGATAGTTATCTCTTGTATGAACCGAAATACTAAGCATATTTAAAAGGATACTCAACAGAAATGTTACCAAAACCGCTATTATCACACTAGATATTTCTTTAGATACAGATAATCTAAACAAAATATTATTCGACATATTCAACGATAATTTCATTACAATCATTGATGCAAAAATCAACGGAAAATATTTAATTGTATGTGCGGTTCTTGTAAAAGAATTTTTGATTATTTCTATAAATGAGTCCATTATTCTTCCTACATTCTAACTGGTGCTTCAATGCCTAACAAGCTCAAAGATAATTTCAAACATTTGTTAACAGAATAAGTTAAATACAATCTTTGATATTTTAGTTCATCTTCTACAGTGTTGATTGGACAATTTGCATAGAATTTATTGAATAGTTTTGCTAATTCTACTGTATAACGTGTCAAGAAAGAAGGTTCGTATTTTTCAGTAGCATTTAATAAAACTTCTTCAAATTTTGATAAGTGTTTTACAATGTCGATTTCTGTATCGTCAACTAATAAATCAAATTTGATATTGTCTTTTAATTCAAATTCTCCCTTGTCTAATATAGAACAGCTTCTTGCAAATGTATATTGTGTATATGGTCCAGTTTCTCCATCAAAATTCAAAACTTGATCCCAATCAAACGTATAATCTTTTATTCTATTATTGAATAAATCTTGGAATATTACAGCTCCAACACCAACTTGTTTTGCCACTTCTTCTTTATCTTCAAGATTAGGATTTCTTTCTTCTATGATTGATTTTGTTTTATCTATAGCTCTATTCAAAACATCTTCCAAGAAAATAACTTTACCTTCTCTTGTTTTCATAGATCCATCTTTCATGCTAACCATACCAAAAGAAACATGTTCGCAATCATTCCACCAATCAAATCCCATTTTTTTCAAAACGGCTCTTAATTGTTCAAAATGAAGTTTTTGTTGACTAGCTACAACGTATACATTTTTATAAAAATCGTAAGTTCTTTTGCGATACATTGCAGTAGCAATATCTCTCGTTAAGTATGTTGAGGAACCATTTGATTTTTTTATTAAAACAGGTGGTAAACTTTCATCATCCAAATTGATTATCATTGCACCATCGGATTCTTCTAATAAATTTTTCTTATCAATTGCTTCTAATGCATCTCCAATAAATTGTGAGTGGAATGATTCACCATTAAAATTGTCAAACTCAACTCCTAGTAAATCATAAACTCTTTGGAATTCTTTTAAAGAAATTTCTCTAAACCATGACCATAATTTTACAGCTGTAGGATCTTTTTTTTCTAATTTATCGAACCAATCACGAGCCTCATCCATATAAGATTCATCTTCTTTTGCAATTTTATTGTATTTTACGTAAAGATTTAAAAGTTCTTTTATTGGATCAGCATTTATTTTATCCTCGTCTCCCCATTTTAAATAAGCTGAAATCATCATACCAAATTGAGTTCCATAATCACCAATGTAATTAACACCTGTTGTATTAAACCCTTGATATTTCATTATATTTCTTATCGCGTTTCCTATTACAGTGGAGCGTAAATGTCCAATATGAAATGGCTTTGCTATATTTGTAGATGAAAAGTCAAACACAACATTTTTCCCAACGCCAATATGACTACTTCCAAAATCATCTTTAACAGCTTCTGTTAGAACACTTTCTACTAATTTTGAATTATCCACAAAAAAGTTTACGTAAGGACCTACATTTGCAATTTTTTTGATATTTTCATTGCTGAATTCTTTTTTAGCTAATTCTTCTGCGATTAAATTAGGTGCTTTCCTAAAAGTTTTTGCTAATTTAAACACTGGAAACGCATAATCTCCCATATCACTGTTTGGTGGAATTTCGATTAAATCTGATATTTCTTCTTCAGTTAGACCAGTGTCAAATCCTAGTATAATTTGTTTTACTTCTTCTTTAAAATTTATCATTTTAATCCCCTTATTTTAAATAAATGAAAGTAGCTCCAAGACCGCCTTCATTGTAACCTGCATCTTCAATCTTTTTGATTCTTTTATCACTTCTTAGGTATTCTCTGATACCTTTTCTGAGCATACCAGTTCCTTTGCCGTGAATTATATTCACTTTTTTCAAGCCAACAATTACACAGTCATCAATGTATTTGTCAAGTTCGTATATTGCTTCTTCAATATTCTTTCCACGCAAATCTATTTCGCTTTTTATATCAGAATTAGCTTTATTTTTTATAATACTTTTAATGCTCTTTGATGATTGAATCACTTCTTGTTCTTTAATTTTCTTCAAGTTCTTAACATTGGCATTTATCTTTAAGATACCCACTTGAACCAATAAATCACCTTTTTTATCAGGTTCTGTAACAATAGTACCTTGTTGGTCAATTCCTAAGATTTCGACTTCATCTCCTAATTGTAGATTTTGTTTTTTAGACGTTTCATTCAAAAGTTTCTTATTGGAACTCTTTTTAATTCTTTTGTTAAATTTACTTTCAACATCATTAGCTACTGTTCTAGCATCAGATTCTTTCTCTAAGAATTTTAATTTATTGATAAGCTCACGTGATTCTTCCTTAGCTTGCATATAAATTTCGTTTGCATTTTCTTTTGCTTCGTTAATAATTCTTTCTTTTTCTAATTTTGTCTTTTCAAGTTCTTTTTCGTATCTGTCGCGAAGCTTCAATAAATCTTCTTTAAGCTCTAATTGTCTTTTTTTGTCTTCGTCAATTTGTTTCTTTTCAGATTCAATGTCAGATAAAACATCTTCAAAATCTTTGTCTTCTTGAGATAAAATTTCCTTTGCATTATTAATTATATCATCATCAAGACCAAGTCTTCTAGAAATTTCAAAAGCATTTGATTTACCAGGAATCCCAATTCTCAATTTATAAGTTGGTGATAAAGTATTTACATCAAATTCTACTGAACCATTTTTTACGTATTTTTCTGTCAATGCAAATATTTTAAGTTGAGAATAGTGAGTTGTAGCAATTGTTCTTATAGATTTGTCTAAGAAAATTCTCAAAATTGCAATTGCTAGTGCTGCTCCTTCTGTTGGATCGGTTCCTGCACCAAGTTCGTCGAATAACACAAGAGAATTAAATGTAATATTATTTACAATGTGTACAATATTTTTCATATGAGCTGAAAAAGTAGACAAAGATTGTTCTATACTTTGTTCATCACCAATATCTGTGAAGATATTGTCGAAAATTGCTACTTCCGAATTTTCATCTACAGGAATTAAAATTCCAGATTGTGCCATTAAAGTTATCAGACCTACTGTTTTAAGTGTTACAGTTTTACCACCAGTATTAGGTCCAGTTATTACCAATGTATTGTAATCATCACCAAGATAAATACTTATAGGCACAACTTTTTTCTTGTCCAATAAAGGATGTCTTGCATTTTTGAAATTAAAATATCCATTAGTGTTTAGTTTGGGATTTGTCGCATCAATTTCTATCGCATATTTTGCTTTAGCGAATATGAAATCTAATCTTGATAAAACATCCTGATCCACAAAAATCGAATCCTTGGCATCATAAACTCTATCAGAAATTTCTTTCAAAATTCTTATTATTTCTTCTCTTTCTTCTGCTTCAAGCATTCTCAATTCGTTATTTAATTCTACAACCTCCATCGGTTCGATGTAGACTGTTTGACCCGAAGATGAATGGTCGTGTACGATTCCTTTAAAAGATGATTTATGTGAAACTTTTACAGGAATTACATATCTATCATCTCTCATAGTTACGATGTTGTCTTGTAATGCTTGATCATTAGAAGATAAAATACTATTTATTTTATCTCTAATATTTTCTGTCTTCTGCCTTTTAGTTTGTCTAATTCTAGCAAGATTCCTACTAGCATTATCGCTAATCTCATCTTCTGAAATTATTGCATTATTAATAGTTGCAACTAAATCAGGCTCTTCTACCAAAGAATCCATCATTGCCATAATCATAGGGTAATTTTCGTGATTTTCGTCAGATTCTCCAGCATATCTTTTTATATCGTGAACGCTACTCAATATTTGACCGATTTTCAACAAAACTTCTGGAACTATGTATCCACCTTTTGATACATGCATTATACTTGCTTTAACATTTATAATCTCATATATAGGAGGATTAGAAAATTTGTAAATCATACTCATAGCTTCATAAGTTTCATCCAAGCTTTGTCTGATTTCATCCTCATCAATCATAGGTTCCAATTTATTGGCTATACTTTTCCCCAATTTAGATTTGCAAAATTTTTCAATTTTATTTTTTATTTCGTTGTATTCAAGTGTGTTTAATGTCTTTTTATCCATTTATAAAATTCCTTTTTTAAAATGAAATTCATTAGATTTTCCAGTTGCATATTTGTTCTTTCTAATTGAATATAAGTTGAAATCTATATCATTCTCATCTATCTTAATTCTATCACAAGAATAAATTAAAGAGTAATCGTCCATTCTTACAACCTTATATTTAGAAAAATCTCCTTCAATATAACAATCATTAAACTTACAGAACTCACAATTTTTCCCATTACATTTTATTATGCTCGAAAAAGGACAATAAACAGTAACCATATTAACTAAGTTTTCTTCAACAACCAATTCATAATTGTAATTTGAATTTTCTACAATTTCTTTAATTTCAGATTTGTTTAATTCAACTGATAAAGTTATTACATCTACTCCCAAATCATTTAAAACTTTTGCTGATAAAGTATTAAATACATTCATCTGATAGTCACTAACAACAAAATCAGCTCTAATATCCCTAGCTATAATAATATCTCCAATATTATTGATTAAAAGTTTGGATACATTATTTTCTCTGCACTTTTTTATAAACTTATCCGTTTTTTCTTGATTCAAAAATCTTGGAACTCTCACGATGTATTCTGATGAAATTTTATCGCTGTAACCATCCACTTCATCTACATAAACTGTTTTATAACTTGAATTATTAATTCTATTTTTTTCTATTAGTTTATCTAAATTTTTCAGATCAACATTTTTTTGTTTTCTATGATTAAAATCAGCTTTTTCGTTCAAATAGAATTCTATGAAATCTCTTCTTATCTGATTTATCTGACTTTTCGATAAAAATAATCCATCATCTAGAATAATCTCCAATTTATTAATGTTTACTGGATAGTTTCCTGTTTTTAGTACTTGATTACGAATAAAATCGTCATCTATTGGCTTATTTTTTGCGTCATCGCAAATTATATTAGTGTTATATTTTAGTCCATTAACAGATATTTGAATAGGTTGAAATTTTTTACAAATAAACTTGACTTGTAAATTAAATTTCACATTTTTTTCTTCATTTGACTCATCAACTATTTTAATGTGACTAACTCTTTTTACATCAGAATTTTCAAGAGCATCACCTATGTTTTTAAATGAAGCTATGCTATTTTTCGTATAATTTTCAGTTAATGTCAACGGGAAAGTATTTTTCCCATTAGAAAGTATTAGAATATCTTTCTTTAATACATCTTTTGTAAATTTTATTTTCCCTTTTCCTAATACTTTTCCTACTGTGTTACCTTTAATTTGATTTTTCCTACCAAGTTCAACGTAATTGTATCCATTTGTATTATTGATTAATCCTTTTGTAAATCCACGATTTTTAACTTCGTCTAAATAATAATCGTATTTACCATTGTCTAATTTTTCTCTGTAAGATTTTACAATAGAGTACACGTATTCCTTGGATTTCATTCTTCCTTCGATTTTTAAACTATCACAATATTTTGCGATTTCGTCAACATTATCAATAGTACACAAATCTTTTGGACTGAGGTAAGACAGCTTTGAATTAATAGTTTCGTTGGCTAAAATAATCTTGTAATCCTTCCTACAAGATTGAGCACATCTTCCTCTATTTGCACTTCTATCACCATTTAATGAACTCATCAAGCATTGCCCTGATTGGCACACACATAATGATCCATGAATGAAAACTTCTATTTCAATGTCACAGTTTTTCCTAATATTTTTTAATTCTTCTAAATCAGTTTCCCTAGCCAATACAATTCTTTTGAAACCAAGTTCTTTGGCAATTAATGCCCCATTCAAATTATTAATGTTCATCTGAGTAGATGCATGTAAATCCAAATCAGGAAATAACTTGTTTACAAGATATGCCAGCCCAATATCTTGCACAATTAGTGCATCAATATCGATGTTATATAATCTGTTTACATAATCAATCGCCTTGTGAATTTCTGATTGTTTTATAAGAGTGTTTAATGTTACATAAACTTTTACGTTTCTTAAATGGCAGTATTTTACAACTTCCTTAACATCTTCTACAGTAAAATTTTCAGCATAAGCCCTTGCGGAAAATTCTTTTGTTCCAAGATAAACGGCATCAGTTCCCGCACGGACACTTGCTTTTACCATGTCCCAATTTCCGCAAGGAGCTAATATTTCACTAATCAATGATTTCATCCCTTTGATAATCCATTAAAATATTTTCTAGCTTATTTTTTTCAAAAGCTAATTTATTATATTCATCTTTTAAATCTTTGTATTTTTGAGATATATCATCATTTTCTGTTTCGTAAAATTCAATTTGTTTTTTCAAATCTTCCGTAGTTTTATTCTCTTTTTTGAGTTTTGTATTTAAATCTGATGCTTTTTGTTCATATTGCGCTTTGATTTCGTTAGCGTATTCTTCAGCTTTTTTCTTTATATCTTCTTTTTCCTTTTCAGAATTTTCTTTAATTTCATTGTATTGTTTAGTCATTTGTTTTAAGTTTGTTTCTTTAATAACCAAATTTTGATATAATTTTTCGCAATCAGATTTTAAGTTAGAATAATCCTTGATAATTGGATCATTCTCTTTTTTGTATTCATTTAATTCAGTTGTTAAATTATCGTGAGTTTCTGCCAAATTCATAAGAGCTAAGATAGTTGCATTCAAAGTCGTTAATTTTGAATTTCTGTTTTTACAATCTGCAATATCCTTGTTAATTTTCTCAACTATCTTATCTGTTTCTTCTTTAGATTTTTCAGTAACAATATTGTAAGTTGAACCTTGAATTACAACTTGTAATTTGTTCATATACATTCCTACTTTCTCAATGTTGCGTTGAATTTTTGTTCTAATGAATTTAATATTTCTTCTTGTATTTTTTCAATAGTTTTGTCTTTTAATGTTTCATCTTTTGATTGATATATAATTCTGTATGCTAAGCTCTTCTTATCATTATCAACATGTTCACCTTTATATTCATCAAATAAGTAAACATCCTTGATGATACCATTAGAGTGGTTTAGAATTTCTTTTTCAATTTCAATACTTTCCAATTCTCTATCCACCACAAGAGCTATATCTCTTTCAATTGAAGGATATTTACTAATTGGTGAGTAAAGCTTTTTGAAATCCATATGTTTAATTAATTCTGTAAAATGAATTTCTCCAATATAAACTCTATTATCAAAGTCATAGTTGTCTCTTACTTCATAACTTATTTCACCAAATGTTGCGATCAATTCACCATTTACCAATATATCAGCGCACCTACCGCTGTGATAAGTTTTATTATCTTTGTTTTTTACAATTTCATAATTATCAATTCCCAATTCGTTAAATAATGCCAAAATCATAGATCTAACATCGTAGAAATCATAATCTCCATACATTCCCAAAGCTAATTTTTTAGTTTCGATTCTTTCGTTTCCGACCAAGTGGAAAGTATTGCCCAATTCATATACGCAAATATCTTTGATTTTATTTTTATAATTCTTAGATAGTATATCCAAAATATTTGGTATAATTGTGGATCTCATCACAGAGAAATCTTCTCCTAGTGGATTGATTAGTTTGATCAATTTATCATCATCCATTTCAACCATTGCTTTAGAATAGGATTTTGGGCTGATGAATGAATAAGACAACACTTCAAAAGTATTCATAGAATACAAAGCTTTTTTCGTATTATCTATGGCAATTCTTTCTTCGCTCTTAACACCTCTCTTTAGTTTTCCGATAAGAGGTTTAGCGCCAATTTTCTCAAATGTGTAAATTCTTCCAACTTCTTCAATTAAATCTTGATAAATTGAAACGTCTTGTCTATGGAATGGAACTTTAACTTTGATTTTTTCGTCGTCTTCTGACACAATTTTAAATTCCAATAACTGTAATATATTTTTAATTTCTTCATTTGAAATATCTGATCCTAATAAATCATTGCATTTTTTGTAAGATAGCTCTACATCTTCTAATTTTTCTTCACATGTAATCACATCTATAGAATTATTAATCACAGTGGCATTTGTAATATCTTCAATTAATTTACAAACTCTCAATGATGCTAAATCACATAATTGTTGGCTTACACCCTTTTCAAATCTTGTGGAGGCATCAGTTCTTAAAGATAATCTTCTTGATGAAAGTCTAATTGTATCGCTATCAAAACTTGCAGCTTCAATAAGCACATTTGTAGTATCTGATGTTATTTCTGAATCAAAACCGCCCATAATTCCAGCGATACCTAATGTGTTTTCACCATCACAAATTATTATATCATCTGATAATTCACGTTCAACATCGTCTAATGTTGTAAATTTTTGTGAACCAGATTCTTTTACTATAATTTTCTTATCTGCGATTTTATCCAAATCATATGCGTGAATTGGTTGACCAGTTTCCAGCATTACAAAATTTGTAATATCAACTATATTGTTAATAGGTCTAATTCCAGATTGAATAAGTCTATTTTTTAGCCATTGTGGACTATCTCCTATTTTTACATTTTTTACAACTCTAGCCACATAACGAGTACACTTGTTAGTTTGAATATCAACAGAATTTACGTAATCATTGATATCTTCATCAAAGTTTATGATTTCAATAGAAGGATATTTGATTTTTTTGCCAAAAGATGCAGCATATTCTCTTGCCATTCCTAATACAGACAAACAATCTGGTCTGTTTGGTGTGATTTCAAACTCAATTATAGGTTCATTAATTTCGAGTGCTTCAGTAACAGTTTCACCAATTTTGTTTTCAGATAAAACAGCAATTCCATCTTTTGAATTTTTATCTACAACTGAAGTTTCAAATCCCATTTCTTCAAAACTTGTCAACATTCCAGGGCTCATAATTCCTTTAAGATCAGCTTCTTTTAAAACAATACCTCCCGGAAGAGTTGCCCCTACCTGTGCATAACAAACAAACATATCTTCTTTGATGTTTTTTGCACCCGTTACTACTTCTATTTCTGAATTGCCAGTATCTAACGTAACTATCGATAATCTATCTGCATTTGGATGCTTATCAATTTTCTTTATTTGAGCTACAATTAATTTATCGTTTAAATATTTACTTTTATCTATAACCGATTCAACGTGACTTCCTGTTTCAGAAAGTCTGTCTGTAATAGTTTTTATCGATTCGTCTACATCGACGTAATCTTTAAGCCAATTAATAGGTAATAACATATTTCCTCCTAGAATTGTTCCAAAAATCTCTTATCGTTATCGTACAACAATCTTATATTGTCGATTTTGTGTTTTACCATTGTAATCCTATCAACTCCCATACCAAATGCAAATCCAGTATAAACTTCAGGATCTATTCCACAATTTCTTAAAACATTTGGATGAACCATTCCACATCCTAAAAGTTCCATACTCCAACCTGTATCGTTGCAACTTGGGCATCCTTCGCCTTTACAATCGAAGCAAGTGACATCTACTTCCATTGAAGGTTCTGTAAATGGAAAATAATGCGGTCTAAATCTAGTTTCTATTTCTTCTCCAAATAAGTTTTTGATGAAAATATTGATTGTATCCATTAAGTTAGCCATAGTAACGCCTTTGTCAACAACCAATCCTTCGATTTGATGGAACATTGGTGAATGTGTATCATCTACATCATCAAATCTAAAAGTTCTTCCCGCAGAAACCATTCTAATAGGTGGTTTTTGAGCTTTCATTGTTCTGATTTGTACACTTGATGTGTGAGGTCTAAGTACAGTTTTATCATCCAAATAAAAAGTATCAGATAAAGATCTTGAAGGATGATATTTTGGCGAATTTAATAAATCGAATGTATTTTCAACCGTATCAATTTCAGGACCATCTACAATATCAAATCCCATTGTTTGGAACAAATTTTCCAATTGGATTATCGTTTCATTAAGTGGATGTCTGTGAGAAATCTCTCTGACACCTCTATTTGCAGTTACATCTAATTCTTCTTCTTTTAATTTAATCTTTTTTTGCTCTTGTTTTAATTGTTCAAATTTATTGGACAATAATTCTTCAATTTCAGATCTAACCTCATTTGCTAATTGTCCCATAACCGGTCTTTCTTCTTTAGAAAGTTTACCCATATTTCTTAGAACAAGTGTCAAATCACCTTTTTTGCCAAGAACTTTTACTCTAATATCTTCTAAAGATTTTAAATCACTGGCATTATCGATTAAACCAACAGTTTCTTCTTTAATTTTCAAAATTTCTTCTTTCATTATTTTCTCCTTAAACAATAAAAAAATCCCTCATCCCATATGGGACGAAAGATTGTATTTCCGCGGTACCACCCAAATTATGATAACATCACTCGCAAGTTTAACGCACTCTACACGGCTATATTAGCAACTTCAAAGCGAACCAACAAAATTCGATAAATATGTCACACCAACCCATATCTCTCTTTGTATCTAGTTTTGTATTTTCTTCTTCAACATTTTTAATTATTTTATAATATAACTACTAATTTGTCAATTTTGATAGGTAAAACATACTCAAACTAGCAGCTATAGAAGCATTTAATGATTCTGTTACATTATCCATAGGAATTATCAAAAATTCATCAGCGTATTTTTTTATTTCATTACTAATTCCATTTGCTTCATTTCCAATTATTAGAACATGTTTTTCTTTGTCCTTAATTTCAAGAATACTTTTAGAATTTTTCTCCAAAGATGTCTCATAAATTTTAAATCCATTTGATTTATAATTCTCTAAAACATCAATACTTTCATAAGAAATATTTATTCTGAATAAGCTACCCATAGCACTTCTAATAGTTTTCAAATTATAAATATCGCAACTATTGTCAGATAAAATAATTTTATCATAATCAAAAGCTTCTGCACTTCTTATTATTGTCCCCAAATTTCCTGGATCGTTTATACATTCAAGAAATAGAATTTTATCTGTATCCTTATCTTTGTTCGCAATAAAATCAACTACACAAATTATACCTTCAGGATTGTTCATTTCGCTGAGACTGTTGAAAGTTTTTGAATCAAAACAAACACAACCATCAATAATTTCTTCGCCTTCTCTTAGTATTATTTGTTTGATATTTAAATTTGATTTAATCGCTTCTTCATAAAGCTTATAACCTTCTATTACAAATTCGTTATACTTGTACCTATATTTTTTCTTATAAAGTGATTTTACGTGTTTGTATATTTTATTTGAAGTAGAGGTTATCATCTTTATCACCTGTTTCAGTAATTTTGTCCAAATCTTTATTTGATCCAACTACTATCAAGTAATCTTCAAACTTTACTGTATATTCCGGTGAAGGGTTGATATTCATTTCTCCATTATTCTTAACAGCAACAACGTTAATGCCGTATTTACTTCTCATACCAATATCAATGAAGTTCTTTCCTATCCATTCTTTTTTGGGAGTAATCTCTGCAATTGAATAATCATCAGTAAATTCAATATAGTCGAAGATTTGATCACTTATTAAACTCTTAGCAAGTCTTACCGCTGAATCATTTTCTGGAATTATTGCTCTATCTGCTCCAACCTTAAGTAAAATATTACCGTGAAGAGTATCTTTAGCCTTTGTGATTACTTTCTTCACCCCTAATTTTTTACAAACTACAGTTGATAGAATTGATGCTTCAAAATTTGAAGATATTGCAACTATCGCCACATCGAAATTCCCAACACCAACTGAACTCAATGAATTTTCTGTCAAATGTTCAATATACACCGCATGAGTAACAATACGACTCATTTCATCTACAGTATCTTCATTATTATCTATTAGTAATACTTCGTGGCCAGTATTGGATAATTCAATAGCACATGCTCTACCAAATCTACCACAGCCAACTACTACAAATTGTTTCATATTTAAAACCTAACCTATTATAATATTTTCATGAGCTTCTTTGTAAGCTTTTTTGTTCTTTGTATTAGACAACGCAAATAAAATAGTTAATGATCCCACTCTCCCTATATACATAGTGGAAATTATCAAAATCTTTGAAATAATATTTAAAGTCGGAGTTAAACTTCGAGTTAAACCAACTGTACCAAATGCGCTTACTACTTCGTAAACTACATCTAAATATTTTGCTTTATCTATGACTAAAATCGCAAATGTAACAAAAATTACCCAAACCATTGATAAAGTAATTATAGCTAAAGCTTTTTTAACTTGAGAAAATCTAATTCTACGATTGAACACTTCTACATCTTCTTGACCTTTAATCTCACTCAGAGCTACAATAATTAATAATGCAAAAGTTGTCGTTTTAATACCTCCGGCAGTACCTGCTGGAGATCCCCCAATAAACATATTCAATATAGATAAAACACTTGAGCTATCCAATAGTTTTGACTGATCAATTGCTGAAAAACCAGCCGTTCTCAATGTCACAGCTTGAAAAACCGAATTAGATATCTTGTCCGTCAAGCTTAAATTACCAATTGTTTCTGGATTCAAAAATTCCATAGCAAAAATTAAAACAGATGTTATAGATAACATCAACACAGTTGTTGTAAGTACAATTTTTGAGTGCAATGAAAATTTCTTAAAATCAAAACCATTGTGTAATATATCAAGTATTACGTTAAAACCAATACCACCTATTACAATTAAAAGTCCAATTACTAACAAAATAAAAAAGTTAGTATTAATATCAATTAGAGAATTAGGTCCCAAAATATCGAATCCCGCATTGCAAAAAGCTGAAATTGAATGGAAGAAACTATAAAAAATACCCTTAAATCCATACATGGGTACAAATTTCGTCATCAACAAAAAAGCACCAATTGTTTCAATAGTGAAAGTAGATATTAGTATATATCTTATGAGTTTTACCATTCCTTGCATATCAATACTATTCGTTTGCTCTTTAATAATTAATCTATCTTTTAAGGTAATTCTTCTACCCATGACAAGTGCAATTAAAGTTGCAAATGTCATAAAACCAAGTCCACCCATTTGGATTAAAATGATTATAATTAATTTTCCAAAAAAACTCCATGTGCTGTAAGTTGCAACAGTAACTAGTCCTGTTACGCATACAGAAGATGTTGCTGTAAACAAACAATCTATGTATGGAACTTTTGTTGCATTTTGACTAATAGGTAATGACAATAATAATGAGCCTACTACAATCAAAAAAAGGAAACTTAGAATCAACACCAATGGCGGATTGTCTTCTAAATATTTTTTTAAACGTTTCATAAACAAATCATACTACAAAAGAATTTAAAAGTAAAACTAAATTATAATAATTTGATACCCAACTTATCACATTCTTCAAGCATTTTTTTAGGCCAAATTGATGATTGAACTTCTCCTATATGTGCTTTTTGTAAGAAAAACATACAAATTCTGGATTGACCAATACCTCCGCCTATGGATTGAGGAAGTGTATCATTAATCAACATTTGATGATATTCTAAATTTTTCCTATCATTATTTTGTTTTTTGTCTAATTGATAAATCAATCTATCTTTATCGACTCTAATTCCCATAGAGCTTAATTCAAGGCAATTGTCTAAAACAGGATTATAAACTAATATATCTCCATTTAAGCTCCAGTCGTCGTAATCGGGAGATCTGTCAGAATGAGATTTCCCCGATTTTAAAGAATCACCAATTCCAATCAAAAACACAGATCCGTATTTTTTAGTAATCAAAGTTTCTCTTTCATCTGAAGTATTATCAGGATACATTTCTTCTAACTCTTCAGTAGTTACAAAAGTAATTTCATCTCTAAGTATTTTTTTGTAATCATCATAAGAATTAATCAACATTGTTTGAGTGTCTAAGAAACATTGATATATATTTCTTACTGTATCTTTTAAAAATCCGACATTTCTGTCTTCTTTTGAAATTACTTTTTCCCAATCCCACTGATCCACATACAATGAATGTGTGTTGTCACAAACTTCTGAAGGTCTGATAGCATTCATATCCGTATAAATCCCTTTTCCTACTGGAATTTCATAATTTTTCAATGCAATTCGCTTCCATTTTGCAAGTGATTGTACGATTTCCAACCTACTCATCGAACCATCTTCCAAGAATTCAAAACCTACAGGTTTTTCGATACCATTTAAGTTATCGTTAATTCCGGTATTAGCTCTAACAAATAACGGTGCAGAAACTCTAGTCAAATTTAAAGTCTCAGACAACCTATATTGAAAAAAATCTTTGATAATTTTAATAGCTTTCTGTGTTTCTAATAAATCCAAAGAGGATTTGTATCCTTTCGGTACTTTTAATTCCATAAATATCTCCTTTATTCAAAATTAACCATATTTTATTATTATATCAAACATACGAAATATGTAAAATAATTTGAATAGGATAATTTAAGCACTAAAAAAAGCACCTTAATAGATGCTTTTTGTACTATTCATTTTCTGCAGTTTCTATATTTTCTTCAGTCACTGGCTCAGTTTCTTCAGAAGATTGTTTTTCAAATTCTTCATTGTATTTATTGATAACTGCTACTTCAATTTTTTCTCTGGCTGGAGAACTAATTGGATGAGCTATGTCACGATATTTATTATTACCGATTTTTCTACTAGGCATAGCTAAGAATAACCCCTCTTCGCCTTCTATAACTTTGATGTCATGAATTACTATTTCGTCATCAAAAGTAACAGAAGCAATTGCTTTTAATCTGTTATCAATATTTAGTATTTTAACTCTAACATCTGTAATTTGCATAACCTCACCACCTTGTGTTTTATATATATAATTATAACGCTAAAAAACTCTTTTGTAAATAAATGTAAATATTAAACAAAACATTTATATATAATATATTTTTGTGAGATTAAGATGTCACTAAATCTTAAGCATCTTCTAATTTTAAATAAATGCTTTTCAATTTCTCTCCAATTTTCTTAACACTTCGTTCTTTAACATATCTATACGCTTCTTCAACAGTAGAATATTTGCCATTTATTATATTAACAATTTTGTTTTTAAACTCATCATTGGTTTTTGCTTTGATAACTTCTTTACCATCAGTAAACATATTTTCGTAAATCTTAATGTCTCTTACCAAAACTTTTATTTTAGAAGCGAAAGCCTCTAATAGTACAATTCCTTCTGTCTCTTCTCTGGTCATAAATAGGAACAAATCACTCCCTCGATAACAATCTACCAGTTCTTTTTGATCAACATATCCAGCCATAATTACATTATCCGGTTTATTTTTTATTGCTTTTTTAATATTAGTAGTCAATAGTTTAGGATTAGTGTGACCAAACCAAATAAATTTGTACTGCGGAAGCTTCCTTGCAACTTCTATAAAATCATCCAGACCCTTTCTCTTCATCAAATGACCTACAGAAATAATAACTTTATCATCATCTTTCAAATTATACTTATCTCGAAATCTCTTTCTGCTATCTTTGTCGCCCTTAAATTTATCAAGGTCAATACCATTCGATAGGCTGTATATTTTCTTATTGATTCCATATCCTTCAAGTATGTTTTTCGAATATTGTGATGGAGTTATAATAATATCTCCTATATTGTAGCAACTAATAATCCATTTTTTAAAAAGTCTGCTCAATAAATTCGCTCCGCGAAAAGAATTTCTAAAATCTTCCATCGTGGAATGCCCATAATAAATAACTTTCTTACCTTGTTTCTTTGCTTTTCGTCCGAATTTTTTTGATTTTGGCATTATAGTATTTATATGAACAATATCATAATCTTCAGTTTCATCGGTTGTGTAGTCAATATTATTTAGTTTCAAAGCTTTTTCCTGGTGTTCAATAGCTTGACCAACACCGCTTTGTTTTACTAAATCATAATCTCCTTTATATATCAAAATTTTCATTTATTCTTAAATCCTTAATACTAGTTTCTTAAATAATACTTCCAATCCTAATGAATAAAGAGCTATAGACATAGGCTTTCCTAATATAATTATCCAGAAATATTTTTTGAATTTCATTTTTGTTGTTCCAGCTATGTAGCATAGCATATCATCAGGCGCAATTGGGAAAAATATCAAAGCCGCAAATACATTGTCAAACCTATTTTTTCTTGTAAGAATTTTGATGTATTTGTTATATGCCCTTTCTCCAAAAATTGCTATAATCAATGGAGTACCATATTTTCTACCAATAAAAAATACAATTATTGACCCTATACAAATACTTACATAGTTGTATACAAATCCCATCCATGATCCGAATAAGATTACTCCCCCGAGACAAGTTATACCACCAGGAATTATTGGGATAATGACTTGCATAATCTGAAATAAGATAAATATCAGAGCAGCTAATTTCCCAAACTGATTCATAAATTCTTGAAACTTATCGATATCTTTAAGTATTCCTGTTTTCCATGCGTAAATCATAACGCATATACTTAGTAATATTCCAAGTGCATTTAGAACATGGATAATAATCTGAAATTTTTTGTTGTCGGCCTCGAGTATCTTATTGAACAGATTTTGCATGATTTTCAATTACCTTTGTATATATCTGCTCAATTTTATTTGCAAATGAATCTTCTGTATAGTTTTCATCTACTAATTGTTTACAATTTTTACCCATTTTATCTCTAAGTTTTTTATTGTCCAAAATTTGATTTAGATAATAAATAAATTCTTCTTCTGTATCGTAACCGAATCCTGTTTTACCTTCAATCAACACCCCGTCCAAGCAGTCATCGTGCCTACAAATTATTGGTGTAGAACATGCCATTGACTCAATAAATGTTAATCCTTGTGTTTCGGATGTCGATGCAGATACGAATACATCTGCTTTGGAGTAAAAGTTTCCTACTTTTGAGGAATCAATCATTCCTGTAAATATCAATCTATCTCTTATTTTTGAATTTGAACAAATATCTTTTAATTCCGAAAGAAATGGTCCTGCACCTGCAATAATGAACACAATATCATCTCTATCAATGTTTTCAAGATACTGAAGAATTTCGGTGATATTTTTTTCTTTACCTATTCTTCCTAGAAATAATAATATATGCTTATCTTCAGGAATTTTATAGCCACTTCGTATATCAAAATCGTCACATTCAGATAACTTATGAACATTAATTCCAGTTGGTGCCACATATATATCTTCGTGTATATTGTATTCTGTAAGCAAATTATATATTTTATTAGTTGGAACTACTACACCGTCAGTAGTTTTAATAATTTGTTTCGTAAATTGTTTTGCAAGTTCCTTGCCAATCTTTTTATTCAAAGAAAAATAATGAGTGTAATCCTCGTAAACAGTGTGGTAAGTATGCAAAAGTGGAATATCCAAATCCTTCGCAATCTTTTTTGCTTGGATAAACATAGTGAATTCTGTTTGTGAATGAACTATATCTGGTTTCCAATCCATAATATCTTCATAAAATCTATTATAAAATAACTTATTCATTCTAGCGTCTGGATAAAATTTTCCAGCTCCTAAAGAGCCCATATAATAAATGTCGTCTTCTTGTTTTGAATTAAAACTATCTGAAAAAGTTAAAATCCTAACATCGTGTCCCAATCTATCTAAAGCTTTCTTTAAAGATTCAATCGATGTTACAACTCCATTTATTGTCGGTCTGTATGTATCTGTGGTTATTAATATTTTCATAAAACACCTTCCACATAAGATTATAACATAAATGAAAGGTGTGTATTTGTTACAATAATATTACATTTTATGCAAATAAAAAAGGAATTATTACCTAATTCCTCTCATACATTACATATTAAATAATTTGTCAATTTTCTCCATCAAATTATTATGAACTTCTTTATTTTCTTCTAAAAATTTTATAGTTTCATCTTCAACTTCTTTTAATCTCTCATCAGATAGATTGTTCTTTCCATAAGGATACACCACTGTATTTTCTTTTTCAATGTGTTTTTGTAAATGTCTTCTGTATCCCATTAGATTTCCTATTACTTCAACAAAATTCTCATCCGATCTTTCTTTTTCGTATTCTTTAATACTTTGACCAAGGTCAAAAATTATACCTCTTGCTATTTCGTGTTCTACTAACATTCCATTCAAAACCATAACTTCACCAATTCTACCCAAATCTTCTTTCATCTTTTTAAACAAAATTTCTTCTTCTTTTCTGTGGTGAAATTTATCTGCGTATTCTTTTAAAATATAAATCAATAATTCTACGAATTCAACATTTATATCCTTATTATTTATAAATTCAATTGACTTTTCTTTCATTAAACCTATTATTTTACTTATATTTTCGTGTTCTTTTTCTAAAACTAAAATACTATCCATATTATCACTCCTTTTATACAACAATTATATTATAAAAGCGTAAAAAATATTGTAACATTCGTTACAATAAAAAACGGCGTTATAAAACGCCGAATATAATTAATTTTTAGTTCCTGGATAATCTGCCAAATTATTCATGTAGTATGTTAATGTGTACAGACTTTCATCAAGATGTACATTTTCCAATACAACATTTTTTGGTAATTTCAAATCCAATGAAGCAAAATTCCAAATACCTTTTATGCCACCATCAACTAGCTTATCACAAACATCTTGAGCTACATCTGTTGGTAGGGCAATAACAGCTATTTCTGGTTTCTTTTCTTTTAGATACTCTTCAATTTTATCAATATCTTTGATTTCATAATCTGAAATTTTTGTACCCACCTTTTTACCATGGTCAAATACATCAACAATATTAAAACCTGAAGATTTAAAACCTTTATAGTTCATTATGGCTTTTCCAATATTTCCACAACCCAAAATGATTGCTTTGTAAGATTTGTTTATTCCCATAATTTTTTCAATTTCTGATTTCAATTCTTCAACGTTGTATCCGTATCCTTGTTGACCAAAACCACCGAAATGATTTAAATCTTGCCTAATTTGAGAAGCAGTTAAACCTGTAATGCTGCTCAATTCTTGACTTGATACTCTTATTATTCCCTTTTGCTCGATCATTCCTAAATATCTGTAATATTTTGGAAGTCTCTTAACAACAGCTAATGATACTCTTGCCCTTGCCATATTATCACTCCATTCATTGTTATTAATATAATTATATCAAAAAAATATTTTAATTTCAATAATTCTGCAATTAATTTGAATAAGAAAAAGCCAAGCATTTTTTTATGCTTGACTTTGTTTATTATGATATTTATATTTTAAAAATTAACTATTTTCTAATTCACTTAGCAATTGTTTTAATGTTTTATTTAGAACAGGATGTACAAAAAATTGTGCAAAATCATTCAAAGGTTCCAACACAAATTTTCTATCTTGAACATAAGGATGAGGAACTTTCAAATCATCAGTATATATTATTTCTCCATCGCAAAATAAAATATCTATATCTATAGTTCTAGGTCCCCATTTTTCGTGTCTTTCTCTGCCAAGATCCAACTCAATTTGTTGAGTTATTTTCAGCAAATCTTCAGGCTCTTCGTATGATTCTATTTCAACGGCACAATTGAGAAAATCTTCCTGATCAGTTTTTCCCCAAGCTTTTGTAGTGTACATTTCAGACACGTTTTTTAATTCAATACTATTTGTGTTTTTCAATCTATCAATAGCAGAATTAACATATTCTTGTTTATCTCCAATGTTGGATCCTATTCCCAAAAAATATCTTCTTTTTTTTCTATTAATTGTCACTTTTACAGTATCAAGCGGCAAATTTATTGGAGCCCATGGTTTTTTAATTTCTACAGTAAGTTCTTGTACGATTTTGTATTTTTCAAATATAAACTCAACCAATTTATAAGCTACTGTTTCTATTAAATCTATCGATTCTGAACGAAAATAATCGTAAATTTCTTTACTCAAAACCCCATAGTGTATTGAATCTTCTAAATTATTAGAAGTTGCGCCTTTTTTCATGTTGTATCCCATTTTTAATGTCACCAAAAATTTTTGTCCCAATTCTTTTTCAGATTGAAATACTCCATGGTTAGCGTATATTTCCAAATCTTTTACTAATAGGTAGTCCATTATTTTCCTTCTCTTTTTATAGCCAAAGCCATTCTCATAGCATCATAACTTTCTTTTACATTGTGAACTCTAAAAATTGAACATCCATTCATTACACCAATAGCAGTAGTTATAGCTGTTCCAAAATCTCTTTCAGTAGCTACATCTATTCCCATAGCTTTACCAATAAATCTTTTTCTACTTGTTCCCAATAAAACAGGATATCCCAAATCGACAAATTCTTTGATTCTGTTTACAACGGTTAAATCTTTTTCGTAATCAAGTGCAAATCCAACTCCCGGATCCAATATAATTAATTCATCTTTGATTCCCGCTTTTTTTGCTAATTCAACAGATTCTAATGTTTCTCTGTTTAAGTCCTTCATTAAATCATTGTAATTATTATTATCTTTATTGTGCATCAATATTACAGGAATATCTAGTTCCTTAGCAGTTTTAGACATTTCTGGATCTGATTTCAATCCCCAGACATCATTTAAAATATCTGCCCCTTCTTTCACAACTTCTCTTAAAGTATTAGATTTGTAAGTGTCCAAAGAAATTGGAATATCAAAATTTTCTCTTATTTTTCTAATTATAGGAATTACTCTTTCAAGTTCTTCTTCAGAAGATACAGGAGTGTGTCCTGGTCTTGTGGATTCAGCACCAATATCAATGATACTAGCTCCTTCGTCTATCATATCTTCGACATGTTTCACAGCTCTGTCAACTTCATTCCATTTTCCTCCGTCTGAAAAAGAATCTGGTGTGACATTCAAAATTCCCATTATATAAGCATCGTTTTTAAAATCAAATTCTTTGTTTCTAATTAACATATTGTATCCTTTCAATAAATAACTGTTTTATTTTTCTTTTCTTCTGGCCAATTACAAATACTTCTAGCAGGACATCTGAAACACATCCTCGATAGCTTGTCTGCTTTGTAAAAAATCTCTATAAATCTATCGTCATTTTCTTCATTAGTTCTATGATGTTTAATCGCATTTATTATTCGTTGCTTTGATTCATCATTAAAATCTAAATCTTTCAAAATTTCTTGTGCAATTTCTTGTGATAATATACTGTGATTGATCCCTGTATCTACTTCGTCAGCTCTTCCCAAATCATGCAATAGTGCTGTAACATATATTAAATCCTTATCAATGTTCAGATTCTCTTCTAAGTTTATAATATAGCAGATTCTAGCTACATCCATAAGATGAGAGAAATCATGTTTGCAAAATACACGAGTTTTCTCATCATCTTCAATTTTATTTATTTTTTTATTAAATAATTTGTGATTAAGGACAATGTTGGTATTTTTCATTATAATCCCATTAATCTGTATGCTTCGTTTTTCAAATCCAAATCTTCTTCAAAAGCCCCTCTTGCAACTGAAGTCATTGTTGAAGTACCTGGTTTTTTAACACCTCTCATATTCATGCACATGTGTTCAGCTTCAATAGTAACCAAACAGCCTTTACAATTTAAATATTTCATTAATGCATCAGCTATTTCAATATTTAAACGTTCTTGTAATTGTGGCTTTTTTGAATAAACGTCAACAGTTCTAGCTAATTTTGATAAACCAGCAACTCTTTTATCAGGAATATAAGCGATATTAACTTTTCCCCAGAATGGTAGTAAATGATGTTCACACATAGAATAGAAAGGAATATCCTTTTCTATAACCATATTATCATCAACTATTTCAAAAGATTTTGACAAATGCACTTTCGCATCTTGATTTAGTCCACTAAAAATTTCTTCGTACATTCTAGCTACTCTTTGAGGTGTTTCCAATAAACCTTCCCTGTTTGGGTTTTCACCAATAGCTTCTATTATCATTGACACTGCTTGTTCAATTTTTTCTTTATCCATTTAAATCCCTCTCTTTTATAAAAATATAAGAGCACCCGAGAGTGCTCCACAAAAAAAGCATTATCCTATATTTCAAAGATAATGCTCCCACTAATTCATATTATCAGCGGAAGCGGCATTGATATCGCAATAATTTCGTTAATGGGCAACTCCCTATCCCATTACACTAAACGCATCAACCCTACTCTGTAATTATTATTATACCACACTTATGTGTTTTTTAATCTTGATATTTTAACCCATCAAAGTGAAAATAGTCAATCATATCATCATCTTCATAGATAATGATATCAGATGGTTCTCTATTTCTTTCAGCTACATTGAAACAGTCTTCAAGCTTTGCATATTCAACAGCTCTGCAAGTATTTTGAACTGCAAAATCAAATTTTCCATCTTTATATTTTTCAATAAAATCTTTTTTTGTTAAATCATTCATCGTCTTTCTTCTTCCTATTCTTCAAATATTCTGTGTAAGTTTTTTGCATTAATTTTTCAATTTCAGAAAAATCCATATTAATTCCCAATTTTTCTCTTTTAGCAATATAACTCAAAACTTCTATATAACTCATCGCTAACGCCGTGGTCATTATAGATGCAGTCGCTGCAGATATTAAACCACCAGCTAAGCTACCTACACCTGGAATAAACTTCAACGCATTTGTTACTATAAATCTTCCTGCAAAAGTAGCTCCTCCAGTTCCTCCAATCGCCGCTATGATTGAAGCAACTCTTTGTTTATCCATTGATATTCCAAATATAGAATTAATGTGAGCTATCATTCCAATTTGCATAGGCACTAAAATGGAGGCATCTGAGAAAGGTATAGGAACAAATCCAATACCAAAAGCTGTTTTTATATATCTTTTTGCCCAACGTCTTGCCGTTTTTGCTTTTAAATCAATATCGACATGTTGGGCATTAATAAAAGAATTTTTAATTTCCTCATCTAAAAGTTCAAAACTTTTAGTCATCAGCTCTTTTAATCCTTTTTCTTCAATAACCATATCGTTAATGCGATATGGTTTTGCAAGTATTTCGATAACATCTGCCACATCTAAATTCAAATTCTGAATATAGTCTTTTAATTTTTCAGAATTTTCTCCTAGTGATTGCGTTAAGACTATGATTACTGGCGCAAATTGTTTTAAGGAATTAATAAGAGCTATTTCAGAATCTTCTATCCTAGATCCATTTGAGTTAATACAATAATATATCAAATGAATTCTATCTTTTTCACCTTGACGTTTTAAATCTTTTAATAAAGTTGTTATTTCTGTAAGAACTTCTCTTTGATTTTGTGAGTTTAGTTCGAGTCCTTGAGTATCGTATAAATTAATAGGAATATTTTCCTTAGTAATTTTTTGCAAATATTTAGTGACAGGCTTACCTACACCTGTCTCCACCAAATTATCTCTAAACATTCCATTAATTAACGTTGATTTACCAACTCCAGTTTTCCCAACCAATAAAATATTGATTGGACTCATTTTTTGTATTTCTTCACTTGTTTTGCCAAGCACTTCATTTATTAAATCGTAATTATTCATTATCTCACCAACTTATCTTATATATACCCGATATTCATTTTCAACTAACATTTTTAATTCATTGCATTAAAAAAGATGAGGAATATATCCTCACCTTTGATTTGTCTACATATACGCGCCAGGACCAGGTTGAGGCATAGCTGGTTCGTCTTCTTTTATAGAAACTACTGCTGCTTCTGTAGTCAATAATAAACTTGCAACAGATGCTGCATTTTGTAATGCAGATAATGTTACTTTTGTTGGATCTACAATACCAGCTTTTAACATATCTACATATTCACCTTTGTATGCATCAAATCCAATTCCTTTGTCTTTGTTTTTAACATTTTCAACTATAACAGACCCGTCGATTCCGGCATTAATTGCGATTTGTTTTACAGGTTCTTCTAACGCTTTTAGAATTATTTTAACTCCTGTTTTTTCATCGCCTTCAACTTCATCGACAAGTTTTTCAACTTCTTCAAGAACATCCAATAGAACTGTTCCACCACCAGCTACAATGCCTTCTTCAACTGCCGCTCTGGTAGCTGCAAGTGCATCTTCTATTCTCAATTTTCTTTCTTTTAATTCTGTTTCTGTAGCTGCTCCAACTTCAATCACAGCAACTCCACCAGATAATTTCGCTAATCTTTCTTGAAGTTTTTCTCTATCATATTCAGAATCAGTTTCAGGAATTCTGTTTTGAATTTGGTTAATTCTTTCTTCAATCTTAGATTGTTCACCATTTCCGTCAACAATAGTAGTCTTGTCTTTTGATACATTAACTTTTCTTGCTCTTCCTAGCATGTCAAAAGATGCATCTTTCAATTCGATTCCCAAATCTTCTGTGATCAATTGAGCTCCAGTTAAAATACATATATCTTCAAGCATTTCTTTTCTTCTATCCCCAAAGCCTGGTGCCTTCACTGCTACACAGTTGAATGTTCCTCTGATTTTATTTAAAACTAAAGTTGCTAATGCTTCACCTTCAACATCTTCTGCAATTATAAATAATGGCTTACCTTGTTGAACAACTTGTTCTAACAATGGTAATATATCTTGAATATTTGTAATTTTTCTGTCAGTAACTAAAATGAATGGATCTTCCATTGCTGCTACCATTTTATCTGAATCAGAAACCATGTAAGGAGATACATATCCTCTATCGAATTCCATACCTTCTACAACATTTAATGTAGTTCCCATAGATTTTGATTCTTCAACAGTAATTACACCATTATTTCCAACTTTTTCCATAGCTTCTGCAATTAGTTTACCAATAGTTTCATCAGCTGCTGATACGCTACCAACATTTGCAATTTCTTCTTTTGTAGTAACACTGTGACTTCTTGCTTTAATAGCTTCCACAGATTTTTCAACAGCTTTTCTGATACCTTTTTGTAAAACAATTGGATTAGCACCAGCCGCTAAGTTCTTCAAACCTTCTCTAATAATTGCTTGTGCTAAAAGTGTTGCAGTAGTGGTACCATCACCTGCTACATCATTAGTTTTAGTAGCAACTTCTTTTACTAATTGTGCACCCATGTTTTCGTATTCATCTTCAAGTTCAATTTCTCTTGCAATTGAAACACCGTCATTTGTAATCAATGGTGCGCCGTATTCTTTATCCAAAACTACGTTACGACCTTTAGGTCCCAATGTTACTTTAACTGTATCTGATAATTTATTAATACCTTCTACCATGCTTTTACGAGCATCGTCTGAAAATTTGATTTGTTTTGCCATAAAATTTATCCTCCTATTCTACAACTGCTAGAATATCTTCATATTTAACTAAGATATATTCTGTGTCTTCTAGTTTTATTTCTGTTCCAGCGTATTTTGAGTATATAACTTTATCTCCAACTTTAATATTGCCTTTCATTTTTTCATCTTCTTCTACTTCAGATCCAATAGCTAAAACTTCTGCATAAACAGGAGCTTCTTTAGCTGAAGATGGGAGAACTATTCCAGAGAATGTTTTTTCTTCTTCTTTTTCTTGTTTTTTTAATACTAATCTATCACCAATAGGTTTTAAATTCATGATATCCTCCTTCAGAATCTTTTGTTAGCACTCTAACCTGTTGAGTGTTAATCCTCTTATATAATAAACCACGTTTTTGTTTTAATCAAACGTATTTATTAGCATTTAAAAGCAAATAACTCAATTTATTTTGATATTTCTCGCTTTAATTCTATTTTCTATGATGAAATTCTCAAAGTTATTTTCCGATAGTATTTTCTCTTCCATAGTAGAATAAATATTGCTGTGCATATCCAGCATAATCTCCGAATAAATCGTCCGCGTATTTTGCAATTAAATTTTTATTTGTATCTTCTTTAATAAACAAATATTCCATAACTCGTTTAATCCACACATCAACTGGAAATGTATTATGTCTGTTGTATGAAAAAAGCATTATACAATCAGCAACTTTTGGTCCTACTCCTGGAAGTTTAATTAATTCTTTTCTTAATTCTTCGTTTGATAAGTTATCTATTTCCAAAATATCAAACTCATTATTCGCAACCATTTTTGACACATCTACAATTCTTTTATCTCTGAATCCAACACGGCACACTTCTCTCATTTCTTCCACTGGTACTTTTGCTAAATCTTCAGGCTTAGGAAAAGAATACAATTTTCTACCGTTAAATTCTCCCAAAAATTTTCCGTAATTTTCACAAATTATATTTACGGATTTCATAATTCTAGGTATTTGATTGTTTGCTGAGATTATAAATGAAATTATTGTAGAAAATTTATCTTGATTTAATATTCTGATTCCATCACCATATTCTAATGCGTTTTTTAAAGTTTCATTGAAAGATAATTTTTCTTTGATTTCTGAATAATCTGTTTTCAAATCAAAATAATTTTCCCATTTTTTATAGTAATCATCTTCTGTACAGTTTTTGATATAAACGTAATCTCCAACCAAACTTACATTACAGTACATGTCACCATCAACAGTTGTATAGGACATATCGTCTTCTTTGTACCATCTAAACGCCTGCCCACACTCAAAAATGTGGGTAGGGTTAAAAGATGATTGTTTAATTTTAGTAAGTTTTAATTCATCATTAAATTCTATTTGTGTTTGCATTAATACCATCCGCGTATTTTCATTGTTTCGCTTATCTTTTTGATTGAGTGTACATAAGCAGCTTGTCTCAATGTTATATTAAGCTTTTCAGATAATTCCCAAATTTCATCAAATGATTTATTAATCAATTGATATTCTTTGTCTCTGACCTCTTCCTCAGACCAATAATATCCTGCTTTATTTTGTACCCATTCAAAATAAGATACAGTGACTCCACCAGAGTTTGCTAAAATATCTGGAACAATAACTACATTTTTTTCATTTAAGATTTCATCTGCATCCTTTGTTATAGGTCCATTTGCACCTTCTACGATGATTTTCGCTTTAATTGAATTAACATTTTCAGTTGTAATTGCATTTTCCAAAGCTGCAGGTATAATAACATCTACATCTGCTGAGAAAAAATCTTCCACAGAAATCACTTCACATCCTTCAATACTAGCAAAGTCTTTTTCTTTTGTCTTAGAAATTTTGAAACATTCATCAAAATTAAATCCGTCTTTTTTATAAATTGCAAATACTCCCCTTTGCTTGTTATACTCCATAATGTATTTGACTTTCATGCCATGTTCAAGCACATATTTTAAAGTATAAATCCCAACATTACCTAATCCTTGTAACGCAACAGTTGTTTCTTCTAATTTTTTATTTAAATTTAGAACAGCTTTTTTAGCGCTTAAAGCTACTGAAAATCCTGTAGCTTCTGTTCTTCCCAATGATCCCCCAAACTCAATTGGTTTACCAGTGAAAGTTCCCATTTGATTAGTACCAGTTAATTTGTTATACTCATCAGCCATCCAACTCATAATTTTCCCATTTGTATTAACATCTGGGGCTGGAATATCAAAATCTTCTCCTAAATATTTGTACATTCCATCAACGAATCCTCTGGACAATCTTTCCAATTCCCCTTCTGAAAGCTTTGATGGATCTACAATTATTCCACCTTTTCCTCCACCATAAGGTAGATTAGTTACTTGACATTTAAAGGTCATCCATATAGACAAAGCTTTAACTTCATCCAAGTTAACATCTTCTCTAAATCTCAAACCACCTTTTGTAGGACCCATTGCATTATTATGTTGTGATCTATATCCTTTAAATACTTTCATTGATCCATCATCCATTTTCACTGGAATATTTATTTCAATGACTCTGTAAGGATCTTTTAATAATTCATAAACGCTATCGTCTAATTTTAAAATTTCGCAAGCTTTTTTAATTTGATATCTTGCGTTTTCCAACGGATTCAATGTTTCTGTCATATAATTAAAACTCCATTTCTTTATTAACAAATTCTATAATTTCTTCAACTGTCATTCTTTTTTGTTCCATAGTATCTCTATCTCTGATAGTAACGGTATTATCTTCTAAAGTATCAAAATCTATCGTTACACAATATGGAGTTCCTGCTTCGTCTTCTCTTCTGTATCTCTTACCAATTGAACCAGCATCATCAAAATGAGTCATGAAATTCTTAGCTAATTCATTATAAACTTCCATTGCCTTATCATTTAATTTTTTAGTTAAAGGAAGAACTGCAACTTTATATGCTGCTAATGCAGGATGAATCTTTAAAACAGTTCTTGTAGAGTTGTCTTCTAATTGTTCTTCTTCATAAGCATCACACAAGAAAGATAAAAACATTCTGTCTACACCTACAGATGGTTCTATGCAATATGGAATATATTTTTCGTTTGTTGTTGGATCCATATATTCTAGTTTTTCTCCAGAACCTTCACTGTGTTTTGACAAATCGTAATCAGTTCTATCGGCAATACCCCACAATTCTCCCCATCCAAATGGGAATAGATATTCAAAGTCTGTTGTCGCTTTTGAATAGAATGATAATTCTTCTTGTTCATGGTCTCTAAGTCTCAAGTTTTCTTCTCTAATTCCCAAATTCAATAAGAATTCTTTACAGAAGTTTCTCCAATATTCGAACCATTCCAAATCAGTTCCTGGTTCACAGAAGAATTCTAGTTCCATTTGTTCAAATTCTCTTGTTCTGAAAATAAAGTTACCTGGAGTGATTTCGTTTCTGAATGATTTACCTATTTGACCAATTCCAAAAGGAATTTTCTTTCTTGAAGTTCTTTGAACATTCTTAAAGTTCACAAAAATACCTTGTGCTGTTTCAGGTCTCAAATAAATTTCAGATTTATTATCTTCAGTAACACCTTGGAAAGTTTTGAACATCAAGTTGAATTTTCTGATATCAGTAAAATTGTGTTTACCGCATTCAGGACATTTGATGTTTTCTTTTTCAATAATATCCAATAATTCTTCTTCTGATTTTCCGTCTAATCCAGTTATTTCTTCATTTTTTTCATCCATGAAATAGTCTTCGATTAATTTATCAGCTCTAAATCTAGATTTACATTCTTTACAGTCGATTAATGGGTCTGAGAATCCACCAACATGACCAGATACTACCCAAGTTTGAGGATTCATAAGGATAGCTGCATCCAAACCAACATTGTAAGGGCTTTGTTGGATAAATTTTTTCCACCATGCTCTTTTTATATTATTTTTGATTTCAACACCTAATGAACCGTAGTCCCAAGTATTTGATAATCCTCCATAGATTTCACTACCAGGAAATATTATTCCCCTTGATTTACATAAGCTTACTATTTTCTCCATAGTTTTTTCTTCGTTTTTCATAAAACCCTCCATTTTTTTGAATAATAAAAAATCCCCGAAGTAAAACTTCAGGGACGAAATGTAATTTCCGCGGTTCCACCCTAATTATGATAAAACATCACTCTTAGAATTATTAGCTCCAGACTGCCGTTATAACATGTTAATTTTCACCACACATTAACTCTCTGTAATTGTTATATTATTTATCTTTCTTCGCTTTTCAATATTCATATAAATTATATCATAAATTTACAAAAATGTTAATTGACTGTCTGATAAATTTTCCATATCTAAGTTAATAAAATTATCCAACAAAAACTCGTGTATTTCTTTGGAATTTTCTCCGTGCAAATATGTTTGTTCAAAAGATTTCGGCAATATAATTGGCATTCTAGTATGAATTTCAGCTATTAATCCTTTTGCTTCTGTGGTAAGCATACTCACATGTCTTATACTTGTTTCTTGACTTTTGTATTCTCTGAAAATACCTGCGATAGAAAATATTTGTTGATTCGCAACAGTTAATCTATACTTATCTTTGTTTTTCTGATTCCACTCAAAAAAAGCAGTTGCAGGAATCAAGCATCTTCTGCGTTCGAAATCTTCCTTGAAAAACTTTGAAGTATAAATCTTTTCAATCCTAGAATTTATTATAGATTTTTTGATAAAATCAACATCTATTCCCCACCTCATATGATCAAATTCGTCACATAAAGTTAAAATTTGTTGACCAGGAAATACTTCTGTTTTCGGATTAAATTTTGTGATTTGTTTTTTATTGTATCTTTTCAATAAATCAAGTTTACTTATATTCAGTTCAAATCTAGAACACAAATATATCACCTCTTTTATATTTGTAAAAAGCCAGATGAGTTACTTTTCATCTGACTTAATAATTTGCTTTTTGTATTTAATTTGTAAAATTATTCCTGCAATTACAATTGCAATACTCACTAATTGACTCACTCTTAATGCTCCAATGTACAGGCTATCAGTTCTGAGTCCTTCTACAAAAAATCTCAATATTCCGTATAAAATCATGTATAAACTTGTTATTTGTCCATCAAATTTCTTCTTGTTTTTAAATATATACACCAATATTAAGAATATTATAAAATCTCCAAGAGATTCGTACAAGAATGTAGGATGAACTTTTACACCATCTATTGTAATTGCCCAAGGAAGATTAGTTGGAGTACCATAAGCTTCCTTATTTATAAAATTACCCCATCTACCTATTGCTTGTCCCAGTGCAATCGCCGGCATAAAAATATCCAGCATCTTCAAAAATTTAAGATTTTTCTTCTTACAAATAACATAACAAGTAATAACTGCGGCAATTATTCCTCCATAAATCGCTAATCCACCACCGCGAATATCGATGATTTCTCCTAAACTTTTGGAATAATAATCCCATTCGAATATCACATAATATGCCCTCGCTCCTACAATTGCAAGAGGAAGTGCCCACACTAAAATGTCCAATATGGTATTTTCTGAAATATTTTCTAATTTGGCTAACTTTACAGCTACTACATAACCCAAAATTACCCCTAAAGTAATCAATATTCCATACCACATTATATCTATTCCAAAAATAGAAAAAGCTACCCTGTCCATTTTTATTCGTTATCCCAGTTATGACTTACTTGTTGAACGTCATCACTATCTTCAAGATTATCTATTAATTTTTCCATTTTATCAACATTGGATTCGTCGTTAATTTTAACGTAATTTGATGGTTCATAAACCAAATCAGATTTTATAAATTTGTATCCTTTATCCAATAAAGTGTCTCTTACTTGTGCGAAATCTTCCATTGCTGTGTTAATTACAAAAATTCCATCATCAGCTTCAAAATCTTCTGCACCAGCATCTAAACTGTCCATCATTACTTCTTCTTCATCCAAAGAATCTGCATCGATTAATAACAGACCTTTTCTTTGGAACATAAATGATACAGATCCATTTTGTCCAAGATTTCCACCGAATTTATCGAAATAATGTCTTACATCTGAAGCAGTTCTATTTCTGTTATCAGTCAAACATTCAACTATAACTGCAACTCCTTCTGGACCATATCCTTCATATACTATGTTTTCGTAGTTTGCAGAATCTCCGTCGCCACTCGCTTTTTTGATTGCTCTGTCGATGTTATCGTTAGGCATATTTTCCGCACGAGCTTTTTCTATAACAGATTTTAAGCTAGGATTGTATTCAGGATCAGCTCCACCTTCTCTAACAGCAACAGTTATCGCTCTTGCCATTTTTGTGAACACTTTACCTCTTCTAGCATCTTCACTACCTTTTTTATTTTTTATTTTGCTCCATTTATTATGTCCTGACATAAAATCACATCCTTAATATTTATTTCTATCGAACTCAAATGATTTCGCAAATTTTCTTTTATGTTCGCTTTGTTTAATTTTTTTATCAATCAAATTTTTAGACTTAGTTTCAGAATTATTCATCAAATAATTATCTAGCTCTTCGTAAGTAAATCCAAACTCATCTTCATCTGTTTGACCTTCCCACAAACCAGCGCTAGGTTTTTTATTAATAATTACATCTGGAACGCCCAAAACTTTTGCCATCTCAAAAATTTCTGTTTTGTATAAATTCAAAAGTGGCATAAGATCAGCTCCACTGTCGCCGTATTTTGTAAAATATCCAGTCATAAATTCGGAACGATTTGATCCGGATAATACCATATATCCGTTATTTTGTGCATAATAGTACAACGTCAGCATTCTAAGTCTTGGCTTAATGTTTGATACTGCCATTTCTACAGAACTTTTTTCAAAAGTTTGTATCAATGCATCAAAACCATCATTCAAATCGACTTTTTTACAATTCAAATCAATGGCTTCAGCTAAAATTCTAGCATCTTCTTCATCTTTTGGATTGCTTTTTATCGGCATAATCAAACCTAATGCATTATCTCCAAAAGCTTTTTTGCACAAACACGCTAATACAGCGCTGTCGATTCCGCCGCTAATTCCAAAAACCGCTCCTTTTAAATTAGCTGATTCGACTTCTTCTTTTATCCATTTTGTTATATCTTCACATAATTTTGCGTAATTCATTTTAATCCACCCTCAAATTTTATCACAATTTACATCATTTTAAAATATTAACTTACCATTTAATGATGATTGGTAAGTAAATTCAATCATTGTAAACTTTATGTTATCGCTTGTTAAATCAATTAACTTATTTTCTATTTCTTCGTATTTATCTTCATCTAATAAAATATCAAAAACCACTTTTTCTAAATATTGCTTGTCAGCTACGTAAATATCATTATTCATCAAAAAATTTTCAATACTTCCAACATTGGTGTAATCAAATTCCATCTGAAAATTTCTAAATATTTTCTTATCTACAATAACCGACTCATTCAAACACTCACTAGAAGCTTTTGTGTATGCTCTTATAAGACCACCAGCTCCAAGTTTAATTCCGCCGTAGTATCTTGTAACAACTACACAAACATTAGTCAAATCTTCTTTTTTAATTACTTCAAGGATTGGAATACCTGCTGTTTGGGAAGGCTCACCATCATCGTCAAATCTCTGAATTAATTTGTCCTCTCCAATGATATATGCAGAACAATTGTGAGTTGCGTCACTGTATTTTGTTTTTATACTATCCACAAAATCCAAGGCTTCTTCTTCTGATTCCACAAACTTACAATTTCCGATAAATTCTGATTTGTTTATTACAAAAGAAAAAGGTACGCTTTTGTGAATACTTCTATAATTTTTCATATATAAATTCCTCGTATTTTTCTATCTCTGATTCAGAAATCTCAACCTTAAGATGTACATCTTCATTATTATATGTTACATCTTCACATTTAAAATTTTGTAAAATTGTGTTCAGAACGTCCTGATGATCGTAGTCAAATCTCATTTTAACACATTTGTAATTTCCATATAATTCTTCTTGAATTTTGTACAATAACATTTTGATGTCTTCATCGTTAAAAGCTGATATCTTAACTTTATTTTCTAAATTATACGGAAAAATAATGTTAGGATTTTTATCAGATTTATTGAATACCGTAATCATTGGTTTATCCAATACTTTTAATTCTTTTAATATATCCATCGTTGTAGTGATTTGATTATCCAAATCCGAACTTGAAGAATCTAATATAAATAAAATCAAGTCAGAATGTTTCAAATCCAATAACGTTGACTTAAATGCTTCGATTAAATCTGTTGGAATATCTTTAATAAATCCAACGGTATCTATTACAAGGCATTGTTTTTTATTTGGTAATGTACATTTTCTCAAAGTAGTATCAAGTGTTTTAAATAGTAAATCCTCTGTTTCAAACTCTTCCGTGTACTTATCTTTGTAGAAATTCACCAATTTGTTGGACAAAGTAGACTTACCAGCATTTGTGTATCCAACCATACTCACCATTTTTATATCTGATTTTAGTCTTTGTTTTCTCATGTTTTCTTGGCTTTTATCGATACTTTTTAATCCGCGCTTGATATTGTCAATTTTCTTTTGGATAGTTCTTCTGTCTACTTCAAGTTTTGTTTCCCCAGGTCCTCTAGTCCCAATTCCACCACCAGTTCTGGATAAGTGGTCTCTAAATCCAATCAATCTTGGAAGTCTGTATTTGTATTCTGCAAGTTCGACTTGAAGCACACTTTGTTTTGTTTTCGCTCTGCTTGCAAATATATCAAGAATCAAATTTGTTTTGTCGACTATTTTAAGCCCAGTTATATCTTCCAAGTTTTTAATATTTGAACCAGATAATTCTACATTAAATATCAAAGTTGTTACGTCCAATTTTTCTGCAGCATCCTTTATCTCCAGACATTTTCCTTTGCCTATGTAATATTTTGAATCAATAAAGTTTTTGCGAACTTCTGAAATTGCGCAGACTTCACCACCAGAAGATTCAATCAAACTTTCCATTTCTTTTATATCTTCATCGTTTATTTTTTTGTTTTTAAATTCAAAATAAACTAAAATTGTTTTTTCTTTCATTGTTGCTCCTTTATTTATATTATATAATAATCTCTCCTTAAGTAAAATGTTCATCGTATTTCTAGGAATATATGTTGAATCTACACTTTGTGGTATAATAGTGTATATACATTTTATGGAGGAATTTATGAATAAAGATAAAAATATAATATTGAAATCCATAAAAATTTTAATATTATGTTTGATTTGTATATTTGCATTTGTAGGTGGATTAATTGGAGTAGCCGGAGTACGCGCTATGCAATTAGCTCCAAAGGTTAATCCCGAAGAAATCAATAATATGATGAATCAAACATCAGAAATTTTGGATCAGGATGGAAATTTAATCGAGAAAATCAAAACCACTGAATATAGAGAGGTTGTTAAATTAGATAAGATACCAAAATACATGATGGATGCTTTCACATCTGTGGAAGATGAAAGATTTTACAAACACAACGGTGTGGATCCTATCGGTATCACATCAGCTATTTTTGATAATTTAAAATCTGGTTCTATGAAACGTGGAGCAAGTACTCTAGCGCAACAATTGGCTCGTAATTTGTACTTAACTAATGAAAGATCATTTGACAGAAAATTCAAAGAAGCTTATTTAGCAATGGAATTGACAAACTATCTAGGCAGAGAAAAACTTTTGGAAACTTATATGAATACTGTTTTCTTGGGACAAAATGCCTACGGAGTTCAAGCCGCTTCTGAAATTTACTTCAAGAAAAACATCGATGAACTAACTTTATCAGAATGTGCTACATTAGCAGGAATTGTGAAGAGTCCTACTAACTTAGCATTATACAAGGCGATTGAACCAGGTCAAGTAAAAGACCAATCAAAAATCGTCGGTGAAGTTACTTTAAACGGTGAAACATACAAAGCTGTCTACAATCAACAAACTATCGACAGAAGAGATTACGTTCTTAAAAAAATGCTAGATAACAACAAAATCACCAAAGAAGAATACGACAAAGCTCTTCAAGAAGATATCGCAGCTAATATAAAACCAGGAATTAAAAACGTAGATAACTTGTCTAACTACTATTCAGATATTATCTACGAACAAGTTATCGCAAAACTTATAGAAAAAGGATACTCTCAACAAGAAGCAAAAAGTAAACTTATCAATGGTGGATTAAAGATATATTCATGTGTTGATATGAATATGCAAAGTAATTTGGAAAAATTATACGATAAAAAAGTCGATGATATTATCGCAGATGGTTCATCAGCAAATTTGTTAAAATGGTCAAGCGATGACGGTAGAAATATTACGAACGCATTAAATGAAGTCATTTATTTTAGAAAGAAAAATATAATCAATGACAACGATGAGTTCTTTATTTCACCAGAACAATATGATAAAAACCCAGATGGTTCTGTTACTTTTAATTATTCAAAATCAATTAAAGTAAAACAATACGGAAACTATTTGGATTTGAAAGATTATTACTCAGTAAATGACAATAATAATTTGGTAACTCATAAAATATCTTCAATCAATATTGGTAGCAAAAATTTGAATACAGATGGTGAAGGTAACATCACAATCTCAAGCCAATATATAAAAGAAAATCCAAATTTAATCAAATACGACAACAATGACAATTTGATTTTTGCTAAGGATTTCTACACTATAAATGAAGACGGAATTAAACAACCACAATCATCAAGTGTTGTTGTTGATAAAACAACTGGACAAATCAAAGCTTTGGTCGGTGGAAGATATTCAGATAATAAAGATACTACTAACAGAGCATCTGATATTCCTAGACAAGTTGGTTCAAGCATGAAACCATTAGGTGTATATACTCCTGCATTGGATAATGGGTACTCCCCTGCATCAGGCTTAGATGATTTACCTCACTACAATGAAAAGCATGAATTGTGGCCACAAAACTGGTACGAAGGTTATGAAGGTTTAGTTTCACTTAGACATGCTGTTGAAAATTCAATCAACGTTACTGCCGTAAAAGTTTTGGAAGATATTGGAATTGAAAAATCAAAAACTTATTTAGAAAAATTTGGATTGATTAATGCAAAAAATCCTAAAGCCGATAACTATATAAGTGCAGCTGAAAACACTTCAGAAAACGATGAAAACACATCTGCAATGGCACTAGGTTCACTAACTAAAGGATTTACACCTGTAGAAATGGCAGGTGCTTACAACGCTATCAATAATAGCGGACAGTACAGAGAACCTATTTCCTTTACAAAAGTTACTGACAGTTTAGGAAAAGTTATAATCGAAAATCCTCAAAAACAAAATGAAGTTGTGAGCCCTCAAATCGCATACATTATGAGAGATATACTCAGAACTTCTACAGATTACAACTATTCAAAATACGCTAGGTTAGATGGCTTTGATATCGGTGGAAAAACTGGTACTACAAACGACTACCAAGACGTATGGTTTGTCGGAATGAGCCCATACTATACAATTAGTACATGGTTAGGTTTTGACAATCAACAATTAAAAATGACTCAAATTAGTCAGAAAAAAGTTGTACAAATCTGGAGTGCAGTCAACAGATATACTTTGGAAGATAAAATTCCAATAAAATTTGAAGAACCAGACGGTATCGTAAGAGTTAAAGTCGATACTTTAGCAAATAAATTGCCAAGCAAATACAGTTGGAGAGATCCTCGCGGAATTGTAAAAGAAGAAATCTACAAAGCAGGTACAGAACCTACAGAAGTTTCTGATTTGTATGAATCAAGAAGAATTGACGTTGTAGATGGAAAATTAGCTACAGATAATACTCCACCTTGGGAATTAGGATGGGGCGTTTTCATAAAAAGAGATCCTCCTTATAAACCTTCAGAACATAACAACATTATTCCTAAAGACTGGAAATACAGTATGCCTGGTTATTCTGATAGAACAATCTTTAATATTTTAAAACCTCATGATAAAAAAGATGAAGACAAAGATGACGAGGACAAAGACGACAAGGACGAAAAAGATAACGATAAGAAAGACGGCGACAAAGAAAACAATAGAAATAATAGAGACCGTGATCGTAAACATAATCGTGACCGTGATTCGTCAAATGATAGAAATAATTAAAAAAAGGTTAATTTTGGAAAATTCCAAAATTAACCTTTTTCTTATTTATCTATCTTTTTCTTTCTAGTAACTTTAAAATTAATCTCATAAACAAATCTATCTTCATCAATTGATATTTTACTTGTTCCCCCGAGCAACTCTATCAAATTTTTCGCAATATATAAACCAAGTCCACTACCTTCAGAATGGCGAGACCTTTCCCCTCTTACAAATTGACCCATCAATTCTTCTGCACTAACCTCAATTTTATTCTTGGATACATTAGAGAATTTAAGGATAATATTGTCATTGACTACATCACATTCTCCGTAAACTTTTGTGTTAGGTTTGGAATACTTCACAATATTGCTAAAAATATTTTCGATTACACGAGATAACTTTGCACCATCTGTCATCATCATTACAGTTTTTCTTTTATCATTATATTCGAATTCTAATCCCATCTTATTGAAATCAGAATCAAATTGACCGTAAACTTGTAATACTAATTCATTTAGTTCCACAACTTCCATTTCGATATCAATATTTCCCGTTCCAGTTTTGGAAGCGTAAATCAAATCTATTACCATTGTTTTCAATCTTTTAGCGTTATATTCTAGAATTTCTATATATCTTTTCTTTTCTGATTCATCAGTTTCGTGATTCAGCAAATCTACGTAATTTATAATGGAAGTTAAAGGCGTTTTGATATCATGTGAAATATTTGTGATTAGTTCCGTTTTCATTTTTTCTGAATTAATTTTATCTTGCATCGTGTTGATAACCGAATCATGCAAATGGTTTATAAGATACACAGAATCTTTGTAAATTTCATCATCTATGAACACATCAATATCTTTTCCAGAATACATAGCCTCCACTTTTTTGTTAAGCAGTATTTTGCCCAGATTATTAATCAAAATTGATATGTAAATTTTCGCTAAAATTGCACCGATGAATACAATACCAAACAAATTCCTGTTTGCAACCATAATAGTCGCCATCGTATACATCAAAAATATCAAAGTTAATAATGACTCAACATAAATGTTGTAGTATTTTCCTTTGAAATTACTTATGAATTGATATATTAAAAAAGCATTTTTTCTCTTTTTGTAGATAGTTCTTACAACCTTAAACATTGAATAAATGAAAGCAAACATAGTATATATCAACGTTATGGCAACCGAAAAATTATATACATTAATTATATTTTCAATAAAAAATGATACAGTGAATACAAGAATGAAGCCAAAACTAAAATATAGTAGTAGATCTACCAGTTGTTTTTCAACATAACCATCGATAGAACGAAAACTTTTTTTAATCCAATTTATCATTAAATGTCCTCTATCTTATATCCCATACCATATACAGATTTAATCAAATCAGGTCTTCTAGGATTGATTTCAACTTTTTCTCTGAGTCTTGATATATGGACTGAAACTATTTTTTTTACATCATAAGGTGGAGCTTCCCACACATTTTCATATATTTCTTCTGATGTGAATACTATTCCCTTGTTTTTCAATAAGAGTAAAATTATTCCATACTCATAAGGAGTTAACTTTATTTCTTCACCATCAATCAATACTTCTTTTTTGTCGTCGTTGATTGTCAATCTTCCAGCTGAGAATACATTTCCATTTAGAGAATTGTCCTTGCTAAGTTCCAATCTTCTCAAACATGATTTTATCCTAGCCAATAATTCTACAGCATCGAAAGGTTTAGTAATATAATCATCGGCACCCAAATTCAATCCCATAACCTTATCATTCAATTCGCTTTTTGCAGACAAAATTATGATTGGTGCATTTGATACTTCTCTTATTTTTTGTGTTAGTTCTAAGCCGTCCATTCCTTCCATCATTATATCTACCAAAAATAAATCTATTTTATTCTTTTCCATTAATTCTAACGCATCGTAACCATTATAGGCTTTCAACACATTGTAATTATCTGTTTTTAAATATATTTCTATGGCTTTTACTATGTCTTTTTCGTCGTCGACAACCATAATATTGTACATAAAAATCACCTTCTCAACTTTTATTATACACTAAAAATCAGAAGGTGATTATTACAAAAATTTAACGATTCAATTTTGGAGCCAAATATTGACCAGTATAAGAATTTTTCTTACTAATTAATTTTTCAGGAGTTCCTTGGAAGATCACTTGTCCTCCACCATTTCCTCCTTCAGGTCCTAAATCTATAATATAATCAGAAACCTTAATAACATCAAGATTGTGTTCTATAACAATAACGGTATTTCCTTGATCAACAAGTCTTTGCAATACTTCAACTAATTTGTCAATATCTGCTGAATGAAGACCCGTGGTTGGCTCATCTAAAATATACACAGTTTTTCCTGTACTTTTTTTAGATAATTCACTGGCTAGTTTTACTCTTTGAGCTTCTCCACCGGATAATTCCGTTGAAGATTGTCCTAATTTAATATAGCCCAAACCTACATCTTGTAAAGTTTGCAATTTATTTTTTATAGGAGGGAAGTTTCTGAAAAATTCTAACGCTTCATCAATCGTCATATCTAACACGTCGGCGATATTTTTGCCTTTGTATTTTACTTGCAAAGTTTCTCTGTTGTATCTTTTTCCTTTACAAACATCACATGGAACATAAACATCTGGTAAAAAGTGCATTTCTACTTTTAAAGTTCCGTCGCCTTTACAAGCTTCACACCTTCCACCCTTTACGTTAAATGAGAATCTTCCTTTTTGATATCCTCTCATATTTGCTTCAGGTGTTGACGCAAACAAATCTCTTATCAAATCAAATACTTTTGTATAAGTCGCTGGATTACTTCTAGGCGTTCTACCAATCGGAGATTGATCTATTTGTACAACTTTATCCAAATTTTCAATTCCAGTAGCCGATTTGAATTTACCATTTTTCATCTTAGCATTATTCAAATCTCTGGCTAATTTCTTGTAGACAATTTCGTTAACCAATGAAGACTTTCCAGATCCTGAAACACCTGTAACACAGTTGAAGCATGAAAGTGCAAATTTCGCATTTATGTTTTTAAGGTTATTTTCTTTGCAACCTTTAAATTCCAAATATCCATTTGGTTTTCGTCTTTGTTCAGGAACGGGAATTGATAGTTCCCCTGACAAATACTTACCTGTAATGGATCTTTTTTCTTTGATAATATCATCAATAGTTCCACAAGCTACGATTTCGCCTCCATGAACACCAGCTCCCGGTCCGATGTCAACAAGATAATCGCATTCTTTCATCGTATCTTCATCGTGTTCAACTACAACCAAAGTATTTCCAATATCCGTCAAATTTCTAAGCGCTTTAATCAATTTGTCATTATCTCTTTGGTGAAGTCCGATTGAAGGTTCATCTAATACATACACAACGCCTACCAATGCAGATCCAATTTGTGTTGCCAATCTAATTCTCTGAGATTCTCCACCTGATAAAGTAGAAGCAGATCTATCCAAAGTTAAATAATCAAGCCCAACATCGTTCAAAAATTGAAGTCTGCTGATAATTTCCTTCAATATTTCATCTCCAATAAATTTCTTGGACTCTTCCAATTCCAAATCTTTGAACCATTGAAGAGAATCTTTTACAGGCATTTGACAAATTTCATAAATATTTTTTTCATTTATGCGAACTGACAAATACTCATCTTTTAATCTAGCTCCATGACAATAATCGCATTCAACGTCAGTCATATACTCACCAATTTTTTGATGCATAGAATCTGTCGCGCTTCTGTTGTATCTTTCTTCTAAGTTTTTCAAAACTCCTTCAAATTTACCGTTGAATTTTTTTCTTCCAGAAAAATGACTATCGAAAATAAATGAAAGATTTTTCTTTGATCCATTCAAGATTTCATTTATCATTTTCTTTGGAGCATCCTTAATTGGTTTGTCCAATGGAAAGTCATAAGAATCTGCGATTGCTTTTATTATTTCGAAATAATATCCACCTGGTTTCGAAGATTGATAAGGATCTATTGCGCCTTGTAAAATCGACAACTCTTTATTTGGAATTACCAAATCTTCATCAACTTTTTTATGAAAACCAAGTCCATTACAATGAGGGCACATTCCAAACGGATTATTGAACGAAAAATCTCTTGGCTCTAATTCTTGGTAAGAAATATGTCCGTCTGGACAGCTCATTGATGTACTATAAGAAATTACATCTTTGCCAATAACATCAACTTTTACATTATTTTCAGACAATCTAAGAGCTGTTTCTATGGAATCTGTAAGCCTTGAATCAATTCCATCTTTAATTATAATTCTGTCGACAATTACATCAATATCGTGTTTTTTGTTTTTATCAAGTTCGATATCTTCTGCTAATTCAACTTGCTCACCATCAACAATAGCTCTTATGAAACCATCTTTTCTCAAATTTTGCAAAAGTTTTTTGAATTCACCTTTTTTACCCTTAACAACAGGGCTTAAAATTTGAATTCTCGAACGTTCCTCTAATTCTTTCACACTGTCTACAATTTGGTCGACAGTTTGGCTAACAATTTCTTTCCCGCAAACAGGACAATAAGCAGTTCCAACTCTTGCGAAAAGTAGTCTAAAATAATCGTATATTTCTGTAACAGTTCCCACTGTTGAACGTGGGTTGTTGTTAGTTGTTTTTTGGTCTATAGAAATCGAAGGCGACAATCCTTCAATGTATTCTACATCTGGTTTATCCATTTGCCCTAAAAATTGGCGTGCGTAAGAACTCAAAGATTCGACATATCTTCGTTGCCCTTCCGCATATATAGTGTCAAATGCCAAAGAAGATTTACCTGACCCACTCAATCCAGTGAACACGACCATTTTATTCCTAGGAATGGTAAGGTCAACATTTTTTAGATTATTCTCCTTAGCACCTTTTATAACAATTTTATCTTTGCTCATTTTGCTCCTTTAGTAAGTGTTTTTCAAATTCCTGATTTGATCTCTAAGTGTAGCAGCTCTCTCGAAATCCAATTCTTCTGCAGCTTTTAACATTTCTGTGTTCAAATTTTCAATAATAACTTCTATTTCGTCCTTTGAAAATTCCGTAACTTTATTAACATCATAACTTTCATTTTCTTCTGCCACGAAAGTATTTTGGATTCTTTTTCTAACAGATTTATTAATAGTAGTTGGAATAATGTTGTGTTCTTCGTTGTATTCTTCTTGTATTTCTCTACGCCTATTAGTTTCTGTGATAGCCACATCCATCGACCTAGTAATCGTATCACCGTACATTATAACGTGACCATTTGAATTTCTAGCAGCTCTACCTATAGTTTGTATAAGAGAAGTCTCTGAACGTAGGAAACCTTCCTTATCAGCATCCAAAATCGCAATCAGAGAAACTTCTGGTAAATCCAATCCCTCTCTCAGAAGGTTAATTCCTACAAGTACATCGTATTTTCCTTCTCTCAAATCTCTTATGATTTCCATTCTTTCAATCGTATCAATATCTGAATGCAAATAAGTTACTTTTATATCCAAATCTTCAAGATAACGCGTCAAATCTTCACTCATCTTTTTAGTAAGAGTTGTGATAAGAACACGTTCACCTTTTTCAATAGTTTTATTGATTTCACTAACCAAATCGTCGATTTGTCCTTTTGTGGGACGAACCTCAATTTTGGGATCTAATAGACCCGTTGGTCTGATAATTTGTTCAACCACCTCATTAGTTTTTGCTTTTTCATACTTTCCTGGAGTTGCCGACACATATATTACTTGATTCATCATCGATTCAAATTCGTTGAATCTCAAAGGACGATTGTCCAATGCAGATGGCAATCTGAACCCATAATCAACCAAGCTAGTTTTTCTGGACCTATCTCCTTCGTACATTCCTCCGATTTGTGGCACAGTAACGTGTGATTCGTCAATCATTGTCACGAAATCTTTTGGAAAATAGTCGATAAGAGTGTAAGGTCTGCTACCAGGCTTTCTCTGAGACATATGTCTTGAATAGTTTTCTATTCCTGTACAAAATCCCATTTCTTTTAACATTTCTATATCGTATCTAGTTCTTTGCTCTAATCTTTGAGCTTCCAATAGTTTATTGTGGTCTTTAAAATATTTTAATCTATCTTCTAATTCTTCTTCAATAGTTACGATAGCTTTTTCGACTTTTTTCTGAGTCGTTGCATAGTGACTAGCAGGATAAATCGCAACGTGATTTCTTTCACCTACAATTTCTCCAGTCAAAGCATCAATTTCAGTAATTCTATCTATTTCGTCACCGAAAAATTCTATCCTAACGCTTTTTTCTCCACTCGATGCTGGGAAAATATCCAAGCTATCTCCTCTTACTCTGAAAGTTCCTCTGGTAAAATTAATGTCATTTCTAACGTATTGAATGTCGATTAATTTTTTCATAACTTCAGTTCTATCTTTTTCCATTCCTGGACGCAAAGATATAACCAAATTTTCGTAATCAATAGGATCTCCCAAACCGTAAATACAAGATACAGAAGAAACTATAATTACATCTCTTCTTTCGAATAAACTCATCGTAGCACTGTGGCGAAGCTTGTCCAATTCTTCATTGATACTTGAATCTTTTTCAATATAAGTATCTGATTGAACCACGTATGCTTCTGGCTGATAATAATCGTAATAAGAAACGAAAAATTCAACCGCATTTTCTGGAAAAAATTCTCTAAACTCACTAGCCAATTGATATGCCAAAGTTTTGTTGTGAGCTATAACCAGAGTTGGTCTTTGAACTTTTTGAATAATATTTGCCATCGTAAAAGTTTTACCTGAACCAGTAACACCTTTTAAAATCTGATGATTTTTTCCATTTTCCAAACCATTTGCAAGTTTATCAATCGCTTGTGGTTGATCACCTGTTGGCTTGAATTTTGAATGTAATTTAAATTCCATAACTCACCCCTTGAACATATGTTTTACTTTAACATTATATATCATCTGTGTATTTAATTCAATAAATAATAATTCGTATTCATTATCAAAAAAATCAAAAAAATTTTCTAAACAAAAACTAGGCTCACAGAGCCTAGCCAAATTTTTTTATTATAAATCTTCTTCATTTATTACTTTTTCATTGAAACCGTCTTTATACTCATCATTTTTTACAATATGTCTGTTAAATATTTTATCGATAGCCACTGAAATAGCAGTATCTCCAGAAATATTTGCAGCAGTTCCAAATGAATCCTGTGTCAAATAAAGTGTCATCAACAATGATGCAAGTTCACCTTCAGATGGAATTCCAACTACTGGCAAAAATGGCAATGCACTCATTATTGCTCCACCTGGAGCTCCTGGAGCAGCAACCATAGCTATCCCAAGAATTGCCATATATTTTAACATTAGTAAATAAGAATGTCCCATTCCATACATTGTTAAAATTGTAAAAGTACAAGCTGTAATTGTAATCATTGAACCTGGCATATGAACGGTAGCTCCCAATGGAATTACAAAATCTCTAATACTTTTACTTACTGAATTTTGCTTAGCACATTCCAAGTTTACTGGAATTGTCGCAACAGATGATTGAGTTCCTATTGCTGTTAAATATCCTTTTACTTGATTTCTGATTAACTTTACAGGATTTTTCTTCGTGTAAGTACCACTTATTATAAATAATACAGAAACATATATTAAGTGAAGTGCAATTACACATAAGAATATCTTCCAGAAAATTGAAAGAACTGCAAATACAGATCCAGTGAATGCCATTTTTGAGAAATTACCAAAAATAAAGAAAGGTAACAATGGTACAATTGCAGTTGACAATACTTTTGTGATTATGTCATTAAATTCTGAGATTAAATTGTAGCAATATTCTCCTTCACCGTGTTTTCTTAACCATGATATTGAAATTCCCATCATAAATGCGAAAATAATTGATGAAGTTACATCAAAAAATGGTTTGATTGGAATTTCAAAAAACGGATCCATGCCTATCTTAGTTGAGGCTTGAATCTTAGAAACTTGGTCTGGACTTATAAATGCTGGGAATACATTTGAACTCATAACATATGATAATGACCCACCAATAAGAGTAGATGCATAAGCAATTACAACAGTTACTAATAATAATTGTCCAGCTCCCTCTCCAAGATCAGCAATTCCCTTTGTTACAAAAGCAATAATCATAAGTGGAATAACAAAGTTTAGAAATGCGCCGAACATTGATGAGAATGTTACAGCAGTCTTCACGAACCATTGAGGCATATACAAACCAGCTAAAGTACCTAATCCAATCGCGATTAATAATTTTGGTATTAATCCTAGTTTTTTCTTTTCAGTTTTACTCATTTTCTTTAAATCACTCCTCGTATAATATAGTTGTAGTAATAACTACTACATTTTATTCTCAATCCCACTTTCTTATGGGATAATAATTGTATAGATAGAGGTCGTAGTCTCCCTCCTTGAAGCTAGTCTTCCTATTTAAGGGTTACGCCTCTACTTTACGTCCTTATCAGTATGAGCTGGATAGCACATTTCGTTGCTGTATGTCTAACGAGGTTTGATTGTCGTAAAGTTCTTGAGGGTTCTTTCTCTATCTAAATTTATATTAAAGCTAGGTGATTTTATGTTTTACATTGGTGTTGATATTGCAAAGAATAACCACGAAGCCTCAATAATTGATTCTAATGGTAAACTTGTTTCTGAGTCTTTTTCTTTTTCTAATTCTATTAGAGGATTAGAGAAGTTTCAGAAATTTATTTCCTCTTTTTCGATTGATTTTAACAATTGTATTATTGGTATGGAAGCTACAGGTCATTATTGGCTGTCTCTTTATTCTTTCTTGATTGATTTAGGATTTTCTTGTATTG